>NZ_LDPD01000029.1:0-642 GCF_001026865.1 Geobacillus sp. ZGt-1
TATAAGGGGATATAAGTAAAATCAGGAACTGAATGTACGTGCAAAAAGATGCGTCGATCGGTGCTCCCATATCTCTTGGATGACGAAAAAGAGGCCGATCTCCTCCATCGTCTGGATCCACCATAGGGCTCGTTCTCTCGCTTGGGCGATGGCAGGACCAATTTTTCTCCAGCGCTCCGCAAAAAACCAATGAAGGTGGTTCAAATTTCGGAATAAACGTCGGACATAAAATAAAACCCCTTCATCCGTAGGAAGGAGTGGAGCCTCCTCCATCCCCCGTTTCGGAGTCAGGCCCAACCGTTCTTTCACCACTCTCCATATGGTGGGCAACGTATACTGAAAATAGGGGAGAAGAAATGAAGGCAACACGGCCACCGTCCTCCTGCACTCCGGGCAGCGATACCGAGCGATCCAAATGCGATAAGACTGATGCGACGTCACGGCATTTCGTTCGTAGTACCCATGGCGATAAAGAGGTCGTTTTGCCTGGCAATGAGGGCACCGCTTAAGAAGGGGAAAGTCGTTTTGTTTTCCCCGCTGGGCATATGTCTGGACATCGACCTGAAAGTCATGAAACCGAATCACGTCCTCGTCCCCCCCTCTGAAAATCACCCATGTCCCATTCCGAAATAATTCACAAAA
>NZ_LDPD01000003.1:0-70 GCF_001026865.1 Geobacillus sp. ZGt-1
GTAGGTCGCTGCTAGGCAATGTTTCATTATTCTGCAATAGTTCAGCGACAAGCTTCACATCTTCGAATTC
>NZ_LDPD01000003.1:231-318 GCF_001026865.1 Geobacillus sp. ZGt-1
TCCTACTTGCGGAGCCATTTTTACGCTTCCATAGCTCAGTAGGTAGAGCACTTCCATGGTAAGGAAGAGGTCACCGGTTCGAGCCCG
>NZ_LDPD01000003.1:395-544 GCF_001026865.1 Geobacillus sp. ZGt-1
CGAATCCCGTACGGGTCACTCCATTTCGGCCAGTCGTCCTTTCAAGGATGATTGGCCGAAATGAAAAGTGTATACTTCCCTGATTGCTGAGATATAATAGCAATTGAATACAGCGTTTTTTTCTCATCGCGTTGGGCTATAGCCAAGCG
>NZ_LDPD01000003.1:580-666 GCF_001026865.1 Geobacillus sp. ZGt-1
TCGAATCCAGCTAGCCCAGCCATTATTTTTTTGTACATAAAAATGGTCATGAGCCATTAGCTCAGCAACGAGCGCTGCATCTTCGA
>NZ_LDPD01000003.1:977-9404 GCF_001026865.1 Geobacillus sp. ZGt-1
TTCGATCCCGATAGGCTCCATCAAGAGCAGACTGCTTGACAACCACAAGCAGCCTGCTCTTTTTTGTTATATCGGTATAAATATTCAAAATTTTGTCAAGTTGAGTCATCCCCTTTCTTTCCTCTACAATAAAGACGTAACAGGAACCGGAAAGGAGTGGGAGACAGCATGAAGCCAATTTCAATTATCGGGGTTCCGATGGATTTAGGGCAGACACGCCGCGGCGTTGATATGGGGCCGAGCGCAATGCGTTATGCAGGCGTCATCGAACGTCTGGAACGTCTTCATTACGATATTGAAGATTTGGGAGATATTCCGATTGGGAAAGCAGAGCGGTTGCACGAGCAAGGAGATTCACGGTTGCGCAATTTGAAAGCGGTTGCGGAGGCGAATGAGAAACTCGCGACGGCGGTTGACCAAGTCGTTCAGCGGGGGCGCTTCCCACTTGTGCTGGGCGGCGACCATAGCATCGCCATTGGCACGATCGCCGGGGTGGCGAAACATTATGAGCGGCTTGGAGTGATCTGGTATGACGCGCACGGCGACGTCAACACCGAGGAAACGTCGCCGTCTGGAAACATTCATGGCATGCCGCTGGCGGCGAGCCTCGGGTTTGGCCATCCGGCGCTGACGCAAATCGGCGGATACAGCCCCAAAATCAAGCCGGAACATGTCGTGTTGATTGGCGTCCGTTCCCTTGATGAAGGGGAGAAGAAGTTTATTCGCGAAAAAGGAATCAAAATTTACACGATGCATGAGGTTGATCGGCTCGGAATGACAAGGGTGATGGAAGAAACGATCACCTATTTAAAAGAACGAACGGATGGCGTTCATTTGTCGCTTGACTTGGATGGCCTTGACCCAAGCGACGCACCGGGAGTCGGAACGCCTGTCATTGGAGGATTGACATACCGCGAAAGCCATTTGGCGATGGAGATGCTGGCCGAAGCACAAATCATCACTTCAGCGGAATTTGTCGAAGTGAACCCGATCTTGGATGAGCGGAACAAAACAGCATCAGTTGCTGTAGCGCTGATGGGGTCGTTGTTTGGTGAAAAACTCATTTAATGCATGTGGGCAAAGAGGGTTGGTTGCGGGATTCACGGATATGATGATGATTTGTTCCCGCTGTTTGTGAAAGAGGGGCTGCCATTTGTTTGGCGTCCCCTCTTTTTCAGTTGTATGATACAATAAATATGTTGCATGAAACTTTTCTTGATCGAGCGCCGTAATATACAGTAAGCCGTGAGGCGGGGGTATTGTATTTTATGGATCTATTTATTAAAAAGAGAATTAAGGCGATCCAAAAAGGGGATCAAAACGCATACGCGGATCTTGTCGATTTGTATAAGGACAAGATTTACCGCCTTTGCTATCGAATGCTTGGCAATCGGCATGAGGCGGAAGATGCGGCGCAGGAGGCGTTCATCCGCGCCTACATCCATATTGATACGTACAATCCAGAAATGAAGTTTTCCACTTGGCTGTACCGGATCGCGACGAACTTGACGATCGATAAATTGCGGAAACGGAAGCCGGACGTGTATTTAGATGAAGAGGTCGGAGGCACGGACGGGTTGACGATGCAGGCTCAGCTTCCTTCCCGCGAAGCATCCCCGGAGGAGGCAGTGGAAAGCCTGGAGCTGCAAGAGACGGTGCAGCGAGCGATTGAGCAGTTGCCAGAAAAGTATCGAAGCGTGATCGTGTTGAAATATATGGAAGATTTGTCCTTGCAAGAAATCAGCGAGATTTTAGGGTTGCCGGTCGGCACGGTGAAAACGCGGCTGCATCGCGGCCGCGAAGCGTTGCGCAGGCAATTGGGTCATTTATAAGAGGGTGGGAGACTATGGAATGTCCGAAAGAAATCGTGTTGCTCATGCACAGCTATTTTGATGGAGATCTCCAGCCAGAAGGAGAGCAGCAGCTGAAAGAACATTTGCGTTCGTGCGCTGCGTGCGCTGCCCATTTTCACGAGCTGAAAAAGACGGTTGCTTTCCTCCAATATGCCGCCCACGTTGCGGCGCCGCCGTCGTTTGCAGCCAAGGTTATGGAGGCGATGCCGAAAGAGAGAAAGACCGCGCGGCTGCGCCGCTTCCTGCATCGCCACCCGCTGCTTACGGCTGCCTCGTTGTTTTTAGCGCTCACTTTAGGCAGCTTAGCTTCTTCATGGGGGGAAAGAGGCGCGTTTTCCGTCTCAGCTGATGAACATGTCATCATCCGCGATCATACTGTCATCGTGCCGAAAGGAGAAACGGTCAAAGGGGATATTGTCGTCCGCAATGGCTCGATTCGGATTGAAGGAACGGTTGATGGGGACGTGACTGTGATCCATGGAAAGAAATATATGGCGTCCGCCGGGCAAGTGACAGGGGAAGTGGAGGAAATTAATCAAGTGTTTGAATGGATTTGGTATAATATTAAAGAAAGGTTCAATCGTGCGCTCCAATCGATTGAATGATGGCAGCCATCGTTCGATGGCTTTTTCCGTGGCCATCAACAGATTGGAATTAGAGATAAAGGAAGTGTGAAGATGTCCTTCGGAGAGCTCCCCATCGTGTCATATTTGTTAAAAGTGGTTGATATCCTTGTCGTTTGGTATGTGATTTACAAGTTGATCATGATGATTCGCGGGACGAAGGCCATTCAGCTGTTAAAAGGCATTTTTTTAATTATTTTGGTTCGTTTCGTGAGCAATTATCTCGGTTTGACAACGCTGCAATGGCTGATGGATCAGGCGATCATTTGGGGATTTCTCGCGATCATCATCATTTTTCAACCAGAATTGCGGCGCGCCCTTGAGCAGCTCGGCCGCGGACGGCTGTTCACCCGCAATACGGTCAATGAAGATGAAGAGCGGATGCGAATGGTGGAAGCCATTGTAAAAGCGACCGAGTATATGGCGAAGCGACGCATCGGCGCGCTGATTTCCATTGAGCGGGAAACCGGAATGAACGATTATGTCGAAACCGGCATTATGTTAAACGCTCATGTATCGCCGGAACTGCTCATTAATATTTTCATTCCGAACACGCCGCTTCATGATGGGGCGGTCATTATTCAAAAAAACCAAATCGCTGCGGCGGCCTGTTATTTACCATTATCGGAAAGTCCATTTATTTCGAAAGAGCTCGGAACACGCCATCGGGNGGCGCTCGGCATCAGCGAAGTGACTGACAGCGTCACCGTCGTCGTGTCGGAGGAGACGGGAGCGGTATCGTTGACGAAAAACGGCGAGCTGTACCGCGATTTAACGATCGATGAGTTTCGGGAGCTGTTGACCGGCGAACTTGCTCCAGCGACGAAGGCGCCCGCTTCTTCCCGTTGGCAATGGAGGGGGAAGAAACATGGATAAGTTGATGGACCATCCTTGGTTTATTCGCGTTGTCTCCTTATTGCTGGCGATTATGCTGTATATGTCGGCCAATGTCGGGGCGAAAACCGGTGAAACGCGCAACACGTTTGGCCAGGAAGATACGGAAACGTTGATCGATATTCCGGTGGTCGCTTACTATGATGAAGACAACTTGGTCGTATCTGGCGTCCCGAAATACGTGAACGTTACGCTCCAAGGGCCGGCCAGCATTGTCAAGCCGACGGCTCTGCAACGAAATTTCGAGGTGTATGTCGATTTAACGGAATTGCCGTTAGGGACATACACGGTGCCGATCAAATACAGGGACATCTCTGACAAGTTGAAAGTGACGATTCAGCCTTCCTCCGCCAAAGTGACGATTCGTGAAAAAGTGTCGAAACGGTTTCCTGTCGGTGTTGAATTTTTCAATCGAAACAAAATGCCGGATGGCTATTCCGTTGGAGAACCGACTGTGAAACCAGATGCCGTGACGATTACCGGGGCGAAGGAACTAATCGACGAGATTGCGTTTGTCAAAGCCATCGTCGACTTAGATGGGGCGACGGAAACGCTGACGAGAGAAGCGCGCGTTCGGGTGTACGATCGACGGGGAAATGAGTTGGATATTGAGCCAGAGCCATCGTCGGTGGAAGTAACCGTGCCGGTGAAAAGCCCGAGCAAGACGGTGTCGGTTCAAGTGCGAACAACTGGGGAGTTGCCGGATGGTGTGCATCTTGTCAGCATCACGCCGGAGCCGGATCGAGTGACGATTTATGGACCGAAGGAAGTGTTGAACCATATTGACAAGCTGGAAGGATTGACAGTTGATTTGGACGACATTACCGACGATGCGACGGTAGAACTTGACGCTCCGCTCCCTGATGGAGCAAAAAACGTCGATCCAGACAAAATCAAGGTGCATATTGATGTGGAAAAAGACGTCACGCAAACGTGGAAAGACGTGCCGATCGCCGTCGTCGGCTTGCCGGATTCATACAAAGCTGAATTTGTCAAACCGCTTGAAGGCAAAATTACGGTCCGCCTTGTCGGTCCGCCCGATGTCGTCCGTGGATTGACGAAAGATGATGTCCGCTTGTATGTCGATGTTAGCGGCCTCGGCATTGGCGAACATCAAGTTCCCATTCAATGGAACCACCCTGAACAAGTCCAATGGCAGCCGTCGGCGGAAACGGCGATGGTCCATATTAGCGACAAAGCAACTGCACAATAAACTGCATAGTAAGGAGAGAGTGAACGAATGGGCAAATATTTTGGCACTGATGGTGTACGAGGAGTCGCAAATCGTGAATTGACGCCAGAGTTGGCGTTTCAAATCGGCCGCTGCGGCGGATACGTGCTGACCAAAAGCGCTGAGCGCCCGAAAGTATTGATCGGGCGCGACACTCGCATTTCCGGCCATATGCTTGAAGGCGCCCTTGTCGCCGGGCTTTTGTCGATCGGGGCTGAAGTGATGCGCCTTGGCGTCATTTCCACGCCAGGTGTCGCCTATTTGACGAAGGCGCTTGGAGCGCAGGCCGGCATCATGATTTCTGCTTCTCACAACCCGGTGCAAGATAACGGCATTAAATTTTTCGGTCCGGACGGGTTCAAGCTGTCGGATGAGCAGGAAGCGGAAATTGAGGCGCTGATCGACAGCGCGGAGGATATGCTGCCGCGGCCGATCGGGGCTGGGCTTGGGCAAGTAAACGACTATTTTGAAGGCGGNCAAAAGTACTTGCAGTATTTAAAACAAACGATCGATGAAGAAGATTTTTCCGGGATGAAAATCGCCCTCGACTGCGCGCACGGGGCGACGTCATCGCTTGCGACGTACTTATTTGCCGATTTGGATGCGGATGTCGTGACAATGGGGGCTTCGCCCAATGGGCTCAACATTAACGAAGGAGTCGGTTCCACCCATCCGGAAGCGTTGGCGGCGTTTGTCAAAGAAAAAGGAGCCGATGTCGGGCTCGCCTTTGACGGCGATGGCGACCGCCTCATCGCCGTGGATGAACGCGGCAACATTGTTGACGGCGATCAAATTATGTACATTTGCGCCAAATATTTAAAAGAAACCGGCCGCTTGAAACAGCAAACCGTCGTCTCGACTGTCATGAGCAACCTTGGGTTTTACAAGGCGCTTGAGGCGCAGGGAATCAAAAGTGTACAAACGGCCGTTGGCGACCGCTATGTCGTCGAGGAAATGAAGAAGAACGGCTATAATCTCGGCGGCGAGCAGTCCGGACATATCATCTTCCTTGACTACAACACGACGGGGGACGGAATGTTGACGGCGCTCCAGCTTGTCAACATCATGAAAATCAAAGGCAAGCCGCTTTCCGAATTGGCGGGGGAAATGAAAAAATACCCGCAGCTGCTTGTGAACGTCCGGGTGGCCGATAAGGAAAAAGCAATGGAAAACGAACAAGTGAAAAAAGTGATCCAGGAAGTGGAGGCAGAGATGAACGGCAATGGCCGCGTTCTTGTCCGCCCATCGGGGACTGAGCCTCTTGTGCGCATTATGGCGGAGGCCCAAACCGAGGAAGCGTGCCGCGCCTACGTTGAGCGGATCGCGGATGTCGTCCGCCGTGAAATGGGAGTGGAATAACCGACCGCTTGGACAACCACCCTATGCATAGACGGAACGTTCGCTTCCGTTTATGCATAGGTTATTTTATATAAAGGGATGGATAGATGATAGTTGACGCCGCTGGGAATGTCCTGTAATATTAACGTTGTTGCCTTTTTCTTGAAAGGAGGCGATGGAAGGGCGAAGAGCGGAACATGGTGAAGTGATGGCTTGCCGCAACCGTAGGCATGGCCAACAAAGCAAAAAGGTGGTTGGTTGTTGCATCGGTTTTGACGAGACAAAAGCGCCTGGACTAAGCGTTGGACGGAAGAACGCTTAGTTGACGAGGAGGAGGTTTATCGAGGTTTTCGGCGGATGCCTCCCGGCTGGAGCGATGACAGCCGCAAGTCCTCTCTTAAAACAAAGGGGTGACCCTTTGCACAAAGGGGAGGATGTCATCGCGCGAAACGAAGAAGGGAGTCTGCCGCCCGTGGATCGGCGAGACCCCGAACATGTTCTTTGACAACTGAACAGGAAAGACGGTTCTCGTTAGCGGCAGCCTCCAAGATGAAAAGGAGGAACATTTGCCATGTGCGGCATTGTTGGCTATATCGGTTATCAAGATGTGAAGGAAATTTTATTGCGCGGATTGGAAAAACTCGAGTATCGCGGCTACGATTCGGCGGGGATCGCCGTATTGAACGAAAGCGGCGTGCATGTGTTTAAGGAAAAAGGACGGATCGCTGATTTGCGCCGCATCGTCGACCCGAACGTCAACGCGACGGTCGGCATTGGCCATACACGCTGGGCGACACACGGGGCGCCAAGCCGAGTGAACGCCCACCCGCATCAAAGCGCCTCAGGCCGTTTTACGCTTGTGCATAACGGTGTCATTGAAAACTATGAAATGGTCAAGCGCGATTATTTAGCCGATGTTGCGTTTCAAAGCGACACGGACACGGAAGTCATCGTCCAGCTCGTGGAAAAATTCGTCCGTGACGGGCTGACAACGGAAGAAGCGTTCCGAAAAACGCTCTCGCTGTTAAAAGGATCGTACGCCATCGCCATGATCGATGCACAAGACGAAAACACCATCTATGCGGCCAAAAACAAAAGCCCGCTTCTTGTCGGATTGGGTGATGGATTTAACGTCGTGGCGAGCGATGCGATGGCGATGCTCCAAGTGACGAATCAATTCGTCGAACTGATGGATGGGGAACTCGTCATCGTCACGAGCGAGAACGTCACGATTCAAACGCTAAACGGTGAAACAGTCAAACGGAAGCCATTTACGGCTGAGCTCGATGCGAGCGACATTGAAAAAGGGACGTATCCGCATTACATGCTGAAAGAAATTGATGAGCAGCCGTTCGTCATCCGCCGCATCATTCAAAAATACCAAGATGACAACGGTGAATTGGCCATTGACAAAGCGATCATCAATGAGGTGCTGAACGCCGACCGCCTGTACATTGTCGCGTGCGGAACGAGCTACCACGCAGGTCTTGTCGGCAAGCAATTGATCGAGTCGTGGGCGAAAATTCCAGTCGAAGTGCATATTGCCAGCGAATTTTCGTACAACATGCCGCTGTTGTCGGAAAAGCCGCTCTTCATCTTTATCTCGCAAAGCGGCGAAACGGCCGACAGCCGCGCCGTGCTCGTGCAAACGAACAAACTCGGCTATAAAGCGATCACGATCACGAACGTCCCAGGTTCGACGCTGTCGCGGGAAGCCGATTATACTCTCCTGTTGCACGCCGGCCCGGAAATCGCCGTTGCCTCGACAAAGGCATATACGGCGCAAATTGCTGTGCTTGCGATTTTGGCCGCCGCGGCGGCGAAAGCGAAAGGCTTTGAGCTGGACTTTGACTTGACGAAAGAGCTCGCCATCGTCGCCAATGTGATGGAAATGCTGTGTGATGCGAAAGAAGAAATGGAGAAAATCGCAAGCGACTACTTGACGTTGACGCGCAACTGCTTCTTTATCGGCCGTGCCGTTGACTACTATGTCTGCCTAGAAGGCGCGCTGAAACTGAAGGAGATCTCTTACATCCAAGCGGAAGGGTTCGCCGGCGGCGAGCTGAAACACGGCACGATCGCCTTGATTGAGGACGGCACGCCGGTCATCGCCCTCGCCACCCAAGAGCACGTCAACTTAAGCATTCGCGGCAACGTAAAAGAAGTCGTCGCCCGCGGCGCGAACCCGTGCGTCATCTCGATGCGCGGCCTGGAAGGCGACGGCGACCGCTTCATCATCCCGGCTGTCCATCCGGATCTTACGCCGCTTGTGTCCGTCGTGCCGTTGCAGCTGATCGCATACTATGCCGCCTTGCACCGCGGCTGCGACGTCGACAAACCGCGCAACTTGGCGAAGAGCGTGACGGTGGAGTGAGCGGTTCGTTGGTCGGAAAGACTTGTGTTGAATGACAAAAAAGNCGGGTACTTGACAAAAAAGTCGGGAACCGGACAAAAAAGTTGGGTACCGAACAAAAAAGTCGGGAACTGA
>NZ_LDPD01000003.1:9412-9639 GCF_001026865.1 Geobacillus sp. ZGt-1
TGGTGAATCCAGCAGGCTTTTGTTTTTTCTATTATCTGCGGAAAATAAAGTCGCATACTGAAAAATAAAGTTGGTAACTAGAAAATACCCGTGGTGCTAGATAATCAACTAGCACCACGGGTTAGAAAATAATAATGGTAACTGGGAAAAGGTGTTGGCATAGGTTTATGCCAGCACTTTTTTATTTTCGATCAGATAGAATCACTAAAAAAAGCAGGATATTTTAA
>NZ_LDPD01000030.1:0-527 GCF_001026865.1 Geobacillus sp. ZGt-1
CAGTGCCGGTTCAACCACCGAAATCGGTTCACCAAGCAAGCGGTCTTTCGCTGCCCGCACTGCAAAAAGACGCTGGAAAAAATCAAGGAACGCAAAGAATACAACATCTATAAGTGCAAGAACAACGCTTGCCCGTTTTACCAGGCCAACCTTCGCCGGATGACGAAGAAGGAGCGCCAACAGTTTCAACAGGATCCTCAAGCCTTCAAGGTGCGGTATTTGTTTCGAGAGTTCTTGTTTGACTTTCTCCCGTTGGCTTCCTCGTCGCTCATCAAGCCGAAGGTCGATTTGTCCCGGCTGGCTGCGTCGCCGCACGTGTTGGGGCTCGTGTTGACGTACTACGTCAACTTTGGGATGTCCTCGAGGGAGACCGCCGCCGCCATGAAGGACATCCATGGCGTCTCGATCTCCCATCAGACGGTGCTCAACTACGCCAACAGCGTCGCGCTTTGGATCAAGCCCTTTGTCGACCGGTTCCCGTATGAGCTGTCCGGTTCGTTTTGCGGGGACGAGACGTATATTCGCGT
>NZ_LDPD01000031.1:0-1096 GCF_001026865.1 Geobacillus sp. ZGt-1
CCCTTATATGGAATCATTTATAGATTCCACAAACCTTTCCTCTCGACGGTCGGGGGAATGATCCGATAGGATAGAGACAGGATGGACCGATAAGGTCCTAGAATGGGATGAACGAAGGAGGAGATCGAAATGAATGAGTCGATGAGACAGGAGATCGCTTTATTTCGGTATGGATTGATCGCTCCATTGGTGAATGGACAAGTCGATCCAAAAACGTACTTGAAGGAAGTAGCGGAACGGATCCATCAAGTTCCCCACCATGGAGAGAAACGCATCGCCGCCAAAACGATCCTCGACTGGTGCACGCAGTACAAAAAAGGGGGCTTTGAGGCGCTGAAGCCGAAACGACGGTCGGACCGTGGCCATTCCCGGAGGCTGTCACCTGAAGAAGAGGATCACATTTTAGCCCTGAGAAAAAAACACCCCCACATGCCCGTGACGGTGTTTTACCAACACCTTATCGAGCAGGGGGAAATCCAATCCATCTCTTATTTCACTATATACCGACTTTTAAAAAAATACAACCTCGTGGGGAAAGAAATTTTACCGATTCCTGAACGAAAACGATTCGCGTACGATCAGGTCAATGAGCTCTGGCAAGGTGATTTGTCCCATGGCCCGTTGATTCGCGTGAATGGCAAAACGCAAAAAACGTTTTTGATTGCCTATATCGATGACTGCTCTCGGGTCGTGCCGTACGCTCAGTTTTTCTCTTCCGAGAAATTTGACGGGTTGCGGATCGTAACCAAGGAAGCGCTGCTTCGATACGGAAAGCCGAAGCGAATTTACTCGGATAACGGCAAGATTTATCGGGCGGAACCCTTGCAGTACGCCTGCGCGGAGTTAGGGATCACCTTGATCCATACCCAGCCGTACGATCCGCAAAGCAAAGGGAAAATCGAACGATTTTTCCGCACCGTACAGACGCGGTTTTACCCGTTGCTCGAAATGAATTCACCGAAGTCGCTCGAAGAGCTAAACGAGCGATTTTGGAAGTGGTTGGAGGAAGATTACCATCGAAAACCGCATGCCTCGTTGAACGGGAAGACGCCACATGAAGTGTTTCAATCGCAAGTCCATTTGGTGTCGTTCGTCG
>NZ_LDPD01000032.1:0-1485 GCF_001026865.1 Geobacillus sp. ZGt-1
GGTTCATCACCAAATTTTGTGATTTAGTGACAAAAAAGAGAAAGCACTGACGAGATCCTGGCAATAATGTTAGCGGTGAAATCAACATTAAGGAGGTCTCGTAAGTGCTTTCGATACCACTAGGATTGCCAGAATTTAAAGTGATTAAACAAGAACTTCTTTCCTATGGTTATGCGATTCATGTAGAGAAAACAGAGACACAGGAACGCTGCCCTCATTGTGGGTTTGCCACTTCCTCTGTCCACGACAGACGGACAAGAAAAGTACGGGATTTGGCGATTTTCCATCAACCGGTGTACTTGTTCGTAAAGGTAAAGCGCTATCGGTGCTGGAATTGTTCCCAAGTGTTTTCCGCCTCTTTGGAATCGATTCAACCCAATCAACACTACACCAATCGATTTTGTGAGTACTTGTATGAACTTTGTGAAGGCTCCACCATTCAAGAGGTTAGCCGAAAGCACCGCATCCCATATACGACATTGGAGCGCATCTATTACTTCATTGCATCGAAAAAAGCAAAAGAGCGTCAAACAGCGATAGAAGCATCTTCTCAAGAAGAGATGGTGCTTAGCTTAGATGAAATCGCGGTAAAAAAGGGACATCAGTATGAAACCGTATTGATGGATGCCAAAGCCGGATCGGTCATGGGAATGCATGCCGATCGCCAATGTGACTCCGCCCTCCACTTGTTGAGCCAAAATGTCCTGTCGAAAGAAAGGGTCCAAACGGTGATTCTTGACATGTGGGAACCTTATCATAAGGCGGTTCGCGCCCTGTTTCCATCTGCTTCGATTGTCATCGATAAGTACCATGTGATTCAAAAAGTGACACAAGCCTTGGATCAAGCAAGAAAGGAATTTCCTCCATTGAAAAAGGCTCGATATCTTCTCTTAAAAGGCTGTGAAAAGCTTCGTAAGGACCAACGGCTTCGATTGGACGATATCTTGGAGGAGTATCCGGTACTTTCCATTGCTTATTATCTGAAAGAGTTGTTTCGGGATTTTTACCGAACCGATGGATATAACGAAGCAAAGGAACGCTTGGAAGAATGGATTCAGTTAGCCAAACAGAGCCCTTTTGCTTCTTTTCAGGAAGCAGCCAACACGCTTGAAAGGTGGAAGGAGCCGATTCTTTCCTACTTTTTGTGCCCATATACCAATGCCCGAATCGAGGGGACGAATCACAAGATCAAAAACATCAAACGCCGGGCATATGGCTATCGAAATCGAGAACGGTTTCGTTTGCGTGTATTTCTGGAGTGTACAGGGAACACTACAGGTAGTCAGGCTGCTTAAGCGCTCTCTTCTTCCGCTATCGGTATGATAGTTGGTAGAATGGAACCCGTCAAGGAAAGCACTTGACTGTTTCCATTCTACCAACTTCGTGGTCTGTATGCGGAAGAAGGATCCTGACTGATGAACCGATTTCATCCAGCTAACATATTTCTGGGGTTGAGTGGAAATCACAGAAAATGGTGAAGACCCG
>NZ_LDPD01000033.1:0-230 GCF_001026865.1 Geobacillus sp. ZGt-1
AAGCCAACCACTCCTCCAGGCCAAGTGAAAAAAGTGTACTGGGATGGCGTGGAGCTGAAAAAAGGGCAAATCGGCCGCTTGACGGTGCAAAAGCCGATCAATCTATGGAAACGGACGAAGGATGGGCGCCTTGTGTTCGTCCGCATCTTACAGCCTGGGGAAGTGTACCGCGTCTACGGGTATGATGCGCGCTTCGGCGGGCAGTACGCGGTCGGCGGCGGGTATTACGT
>NZ_LDPD01000034.1:0-839 GCF_001026865.1 Geobacillus sp. ZGt-1
GGTTATTGATTGGTGAACCAGGGTCCGGCAAGACATTCGCCCTTCGGGCGTTTAAGGAATCCATGAATCCGTCACTGTATCACGTCGTTTATTTTCCATTGTCAACGGGGAGCGTGATGGACTTTTATCGCGGCCTTGCCTTCGGGCTCGGGGAAGAGCCGAAGTACCGCAAGGTCGACTTGTTTTATCAAATCCAACAAGGGATCGAGCGCTTGTATCATGAACAACGGGTAACGTCAGTGTTCATCCTTGATGAAATGCATTTAGCGAAGGATGCCTTTCTGCAGGATATCGCGATCCTGTTCAACTTTCACATGGACTCAACGAATCCGTTTGTCTTGATTTTGGCGGGGCTGCCCCATTTACAGGCAAAACTACGGTTGAATCAACACCGTCCGCTTCACCAACGAATCATCATGCGATACCAGATGGGGCCTCTTGATAAGGAAGAAGTGGTAGGATATATCGAACACCGCCTGAAACAGGCGGGGGCGAAACACTCGATTTTTACCCCAGCTGCCTTAGAAGCGATCGCCCTGCAGTCGCAGGGGTGGCCGCGGATCATCAACAACCTCGCCACCACTTGCCTGTTATACGGCGCTCAATTAAAAAAACATATGATTGACGAAGACATTGTGCGTATGGCAGCCGAAGAAATGGGGTACTGACACAACAGGGGCTGATCGGCCCCTGTTATGTTTCATCCCGATCCATCCTCATTCTAGTTAATCATCCGAAATAATGTGCAAACGTTCGGAAATAATCTGCAAAACCTGGAATAATTCGCAAAGATTTTGCACATTATTTCCGAATTCGTTCGAAATAATTTGAAAAAGGGA
>NZ_LDPD01000035.1:0-293 GCF_001026865.1 Geobacillus sp. ZGt-1
TTGACGGAACTGATAGAACGCCCACGATACGGTTTCATATCGGTCATGGATACGTACACGTTCTGTTTTTTCACGAATGCCTGTTAAATCTTCTAATACAAAAAGGGTACGTTCTCCATATTGACGAACGAGTGCCTTCGTGACAGCATGGTTCACATCCGTCATCCAACGGTTTTCTCGTTGTCCGATTGTTTTCAACTTCCGACGCGCAGAAGCCGTCCCTTTTTGCTGGAGGGTTTTTCGCATTCGTTTGTACTTGGCACGCATATGCTTGATTTTTCGTCCGTTAAAAA
>NZ_LDPD01000036.1:0-231 GCF_001026865.1 Geobacillus sp. ZGt-1
AACGGTCGTGTAAGGAAGCTGGAGCATTCGAGCCACCGCCTGAATGGAGGTTCCGATGCAACATTGCGCTGCCCATTGCTGAAACGCATCCGTCGCTACACTTCGAGGGGAAATTCCGGGATAAGAAGTGCTGAATGTCATGCCACACGTGCCACAACGTCTACGCTCCACAGGGAGTTCCACCCAAAAGATGCCGATCCGTTGAGCATACCCATGCATCCATTGCTTCTT
>NZ_LDPD01000037.1:0-212 GCF_001026865.1 Geobacillus sp. ZGt-1
GGCTCCACCCCAACGAAGAGATACACGAGTGAAAAAACGCCGTAGCTCATCATCAGCATGATCCCTTGGCACAGCGCATGAACCGCCAGCAAGGCGCTCATTTTCTCCAGCAAAATCCGGTAGCCGTCGGCGAACCATGACGAAACGCCGTAACGAAGTTCGTTGGAGTAGAGAAGGTAGAACCATACGATGTAAAAGAGCGAAACGATTTG
>NZ_LDPD01000038.1:0-386 GCF_001026865.1 Geobacillus sp. ZGt-1
ACGTATATTCGCGTCAAAGGGCGCTGGCATTACCTGTTCTTTATGTTTGACGCCGTCAAAAAGATCGTGCTGTCGTATCGCGTCTCGCCCAACCGGGACACGCTCTCGGCCATCAAGGCCATCGATGATGTCCTCAGGAAGCTAGCGTCCCTCCCAGACGACTTGTCGTTCGTCGTGGATGGCAACCCGATTTACCTGCTGGCGCAACACTTCTTCGCCCAACACGGGATTTCATTTGACGTCCGCCAAGTGATCGGGCTGACCAATGAGGATCCGGTCTCGGAAGAGTTTCGCCCTCTCAAGCAGATCATCGAGCGATTCAACCGGACCTTTAAAGGCAACTACCGCCCGACCCATGGGTTTGGTGCGGAAGAAGGCTCGGTGTC
>NZ_LDPD01000039.1:0-294 GCF_001026865.1 Geobacillus sp. ZGt-1
GTCGAGGATTCGGATTGGCTCGACTCGATCTTTTTGAAACGCGAATACCGTAAAGTGAAGGCCGATGGTACGGTCACGTTGAACAAGCAGCTGTATGAAGTTCCGTCCCGGTTCATCGGACAATCGATCGAACTCCGTTATGATGAACAAGGCGTGTATGTGTACGAAGACGGCCAACGGGTCGCCGAAGCGGTCCTTGTTCGCTTCGAGGACAATGCCTATGTGAAACGCCATCGGTCACCGTTTGCGACGGTTCCGGTAGAGGGAGGCGAAAACGATGTATAAAACGTTTTA
>NZ_LDPD01000004.1:0-211 GCF_001026865.1 Geobacillus sp. ZGt-1
AAGATTAACCTTCGTATAACCAGTGCCCACTCCGGTTATCCTGTTCCTAAGGAAACCAATGGAAAAGGAGCGGGATCATTCATGAAACGTCTGCGCATCACCAACGATCACGGATGGACACCTCGAACACTTCGCAAACAGGAACGGAAAATCAAAAACACCCTTCTTCGCCAACGGGTGATGGCCGTTCGCCTCGTCATGGAAGGCTATT
>NZ_LDPD01000004.1:340-991 GCF_001026865.1 Geobacillus sp. ZGt-1
TCACCGAAGAACAGCAGGAAAAGATCAAACAGCTTGTGTTGACCACCACTCCCGCTGAACTGGGCTGGGACGTCGCCTCGGCGTGGAACACCAAACTCCTGCAATCCTATGTCGCCAAGCAATTCGGTGTTTCCATTTCCCGCGAAGCGCTGCGAAAACTCCTGCACCGCAAAGGGCTGTCGTGGACGCGACCGACGTACACACTGGCGAAAGGAAACCCGGATGAGCAAAAGCAATTTGAAACACAAATGGATCTAATAAAAAAACTTGATCACCAAGGAGACAGAAGATGCTGTTCTTCTGTACATCGATGAAACCCATATCCGCTCTTACCATGTCTTGCGGTCCACATGGTCAGAAGTCGGCCGCCAAAAACAAGTGCCGATGTTCGGCCATCATGCCCACGCATCGCGGTTTGGCGCGGTCAACATCCACGATGGCGAAACGGTGCTTCACCAAACGGCCGCCGCCAATGCCGCGACGTTCTTGGATTTCTTGAGAATGCTCAAAGAGCGCGATCCAGACCGTCTCATCGTCTTGGTGTTGGATCACGCCCGCATTCATCATGCCAACATGGTCAAGGAGTTTTTGCAGGAAGAAGGGCCGTGTTTTCACTTTCTTTCCCTCCCTCCCTATTCGCCACAGCTGAAC
>NZ_LDPD01000004.1:5546-5843 GCF_001026865.1 Geobacillus sp. ZGt-1
CCTCAATTGATTGACCATCTGTTTTTTGCAAGAAAAAAGTGCAGAGTATTGCAGTATATAAATTCGTTTATACCGCATAAAAATTCAATCTGAATTCTCGCTATTAAGGGCTTGACATGGAGCCTCTGCAGCCATGATTCTTTTGCCAAGCGGCCAGCTGTAACAGATTTGGCAAACCCAAACAGGTTATCATGGCTACCCCTCCATGTAAAGCCCCTCTGCATAACCATTTGCATAGAAATTTTGCACATCTCTGCACTTTAATTTTGCAATAAACACCATCTCGTGCCCGTCGAT
>NZ_LDPD01000004.1:7222-7329 GCF_001026865.1 Geobacillus sp. ZGt-1
CGGCGATGTGCACGATGGCAACCTGCCCGATAAAACATGGAATCCCGAGGTGCTGTCTCGTGTCCATGAACAGCTGAAGCAGGCCAAAATCGAAGACGAATGGATTT
>NZ_LDPD01000004.1:8442-24382 GCF_001026865.1 Geobacillus sp. ZGt-1
ACATCTTTCGGTGATGAACCTCTTTATTGAAAGATGCTTATACATACATATAAGGAGGGTTTTTATGAAGGATATCCGAATGACGGTGGTCCTTACGTTGTTGTTGCTATTGGTGCTAGTTGGCTGTGCCAAACCGAAAGTGGAGCAAACGGTAAAATTAGGTGGTGCGGTCAAAACAATCGGTGACCTAGTGGTGCTAAGCGGAAACAGCAATCTGCCAAAAGGCGCCGTCGTGCAAATTGTGATGAAAGAAATCGAGGGGGGCAAACAGGTACTCGAGGAAAAAGTAAACGTTGGGGAAGACGGAAGTTATTCATGGAGCGCGAAAAGACCGGAGCGAGCTAAGGAATATGAGCTGGATGTGATGTTTTTGCCAGAACTGCAGCCGAAGCACGTAAAAGAGAAGTATGGTGAAAAGGGAGAGCTTATCAAAAAAGACTCGTCGGGCAGAGTAGAATATCAAACAGACGGACAAACCTATGTAGGAATTAAAATGTATGACCGCATCTTGAAAATAGGCGATGGAATGGGAGGACAGCAATCCATGTTAGCAGAAACATTGCCTCCCCCGGCACCATCTTATTAAAATGCAAGCACTGGCAGCTTACAGCCGAAAGGAACATCAAGCAATCGGTTGCCCATGCTCCGAAGGAGGGGGATCAGCCTTATGAAGAAATGGAAACTCGCCTTGACGGTGCTGGCGGATTTGTTGCTTACCATTTTCACGATTATGGCGATTATCGCGTTTGCGCAAAGCTATTCCTTGTTTCCGAGCCCGCAAATGGTCACGGTATTTTGGCAGCAATTTCAGCAGCTGTTTTGGAGCTTTTTTTCTATTCGTGATATAACGGTTTCGCTCTCGCAATGGCACAATGCTCCCCTGCTCTCAACGATGATGGAGCCGTATGCCTATTCCCTTATTATTTTATGGGGGGCGCTGGCTGTTTCCTTCCTTATAGCCGTTACGGGAGCCTACATCTGCTTTTTGCTTCCGCGTCCGCTGCAAAAAATGGTTAAAGGAATCGCGTTTTTTCTTGAGTCGATCCCCGATGTTATTTTTATTTTTTCTACGCAACTGTTTGTCATCTGGGTGTTTAAAAAGACAGATTTGCTTATTGTCAATCCTGTTGCCGGTTTTGACAATGTATACGTGCTGCCGATTGTCATGATTTCCATTTTGCCTTCCATTCTGCTGTTCCAAATGACATTTCTTGCGTTTACGGAGGAAAAAGACAAGCCATACGTCGAATATGCGCTAGCGAAAGGATTGTCAAAAACGGCAGTGCTATGGCGCCATATGTTCCGCAACGCGCTGATCACCGTGTTTTCTAACGTCCAATATTTGTTTTGGTTTATGCTGTCGAACTTGTTAGTGGCGGAATATTTGTTTAATATGCACGGATTGTTCCGGTTTTTGTATGAGCAGCTCCATACGCCGGAAGTAGTGGCTATCGGTCTTGCCATGCTGTTTTTGCCGTTTTACATCATTGATGTGGCCGGGAAACGAGTGATTGCTTATTTGACGGGAATCGAGAGGGGGGTAGCGTGATGCGCGCATTCCGCAACGTTTATTTTACGATAGGGTTTATCATCGCGGCCGGTCTATTGCTGGCCAGTTTTTTATATTCTTATTGGCTGAAAGACATCATTCCACAGCCGCCGAAGCAGATCTACAATGAGGCTGGTCGGCTCGTTGACGTTCCTCCGTACCCGCCGAGCTGGGCCCATCCGTTTGGCGTCGATCGCCAAGGCGAAGATGTGTTTTGGAAGGTCATCGATGGGGCGAAATATACGATTTTCACCGCATTGGCGGTCAGTTTGCTGCGGCTGGCGTTCGGGACGGTCGGCGGAATCATGTATGCTTTTTATTTACAGAAATTTCGTTTTATTGCCGAGTCCATCGTCCGCGCCTTTCGGTTTGTGCCGGCGATATTTTTAACGATGCTCTTTTTTGCTTTCATTCCATTGGAGGAGCAAGGAGCTGGAATGGGAGTGTTGATAAAACAACTATTGGTGCTTGCGGCTGTTGCGCTTCCGCCGTTAATGCTGGTCATCGGCAATGATATCGCTGTCTTTTTGCAAAATGAATTTGTCGTTTCTTCCCGGCTGATGGGAGCTGATAACGTTTGGCTCATCCGCAAGCACGTTCTCCCGTATATGCGGCCGCGGCTGTTTTTGCTGTTTACCCAGCAGACGGTGCAGTCGCTCTTGCTGCTTGTGCATCTCGGGGCGTTTCAAATATTGCTAGGAGGCGTAAAAGTTATATATGATTCCGATGGGTTGGGCCCTCCGGAGAAGGTGGCGCTCTCCCTTTCGAACGAATGGTCCGGCTTGATCGGTCTTTCCTATCGGGAAATGATGCTTGACCAATGGATTGTTGTCGGGCCGTGTGTTGCCTTTATCGTTGCCATTTTTGCCTTTAAATTAATGGGAAAAGGGTTAGAGCAAGTAATTGCTGGAAAAGGAAAACGGAAGCAGCGGAAAAAGCAATGGAGTTCATCGGGAAAACCTGCTTCTTTTCCGCCGCAGCAGGGCGATTTTGAATTTGTACTTTATAGATAGGCTATCCTAAAAATACATGAGGGGGGATGGAGTTGCGTGATCGCATCGACTTCTTATGCAAGACCATTTTGGCGATAAAAACAGCGGGCCGATTGGTCCTCGGGATTGATGGGCTAAGCCGATCGGGCAAAACGACATTAGCCAATCAGCTGAGTCAAACGTTGCGGGAGCAAGGCATCTCCGTGTGCGTTTTTCACATGGATGATCATATTGTCGAGCGAGCCAAACGTTATCATACGGGAAACGAGGAATGGTTTGAATATTATTATTTACAGTGGGATGTGGAGTGGCTAACGCATCAGTTGTTCCGTCAACTCAAAGCATCCCACCAGCTGACCCTCCCGTTTTATGATCATGAGACCGATACGCACTCCAAGCGAACGGTTTATCTCTCTGATTCGGACATGATCATGATTGAAGGTGTTTTTCTGCAAAGGAAAGAATGGAGGCCGTTCTTTGATTTCGTCGTCTATTTGGATTGTCCGCGGGAGATTCGCTTTGCCCGTGAAAACGATCAAGTGAAACAAAACATCCAAAAGTTCATCAACCGGTATTGGAAAGCAGAAGACTATTATTTGGAAACCGAAGAGCCGATTAAACGGGCGGATGTTGTTTTCGATATGACCTCATGATCGGGAATCTTTGGTAGGGTTTGTTCCTTTGCGAGGATGACGATGTTGGAAAAGAAAACATCGAATCGATCATCGATAATTTCATACAATTTGTTGAATAATCAACGAATTGTCTTGATCTAACCATTGAAAGTGCCCTCATTCTTTTATAATGATAGACAGGTGTTGATGAAATTTATGGATTGAAGGAGGGTATCCTATTATGATTTCCGCGAAAGCACGGGCTGTCGATGAAAAACGAGTAATTGGAGGGAGTGCGGTTAAATAGCAGAATCAGGCCTGACGGGCCGAACGGCGGCTTTTTCCGAGATGGAAAGCGAATCGATTGGTAATGGCGGCGTGGAAGTGAATACGGTGTGCCTGTCGTCTCAATAGGTATGGTCGGGCGTTCCCGTGTGGGGACGTCTTTTCTTTTTGCTGTTTTGCAGAAAAAATTTAATTTAAATCAACAATTATTTATTGATAAACGATAAGACGTTCATTACAATAAAGTCGAAAACGAGTCAGTGAGGTGTTTCGATGAAACGGGAAACGTTGTTTTTGAAGGCGTCTTTAGTGTTGATCGGCCTTCCGGTTTTGGCATTGTGCCTATTTTTGGTGCCTGCGCTTGCGAAGGTGGCTGTCAAGCTGGTGCCAACGTTCCCTTGGATCAAGTATTTTGTTTATCTTGTGTTTGAGGCGTCCGCGCTGCCGTTCTACTTCGCTTTGTATCAGGCGTTCCGGTTGTTAGTGTATATTGACCGAAACGACGCGTTTTCCGAGGCGTCGGTGAAAGCGTTAAAGACGATCAAACATTGCGCCGTCGCCATCAGCGGGCTGCATTTGCTTGTCTTGCCGCTGTTTTACTTGTTCGCCGAGAAAGACGACGCTCCGGGTGTCATTTTCGTCGGTCTGATTGTGCCGTTTGCGTCGCTTGTCATCGCTGTGTTCGCCGCGGTTTTGCAAAAGCTGCTGCAGCAGGCGATTGAAATCAAACAAGAAAATGAGTTGACCATTTGAGGTGGATGACATGCCGATTATCGTGAATCTTGATGTCATGTTGGCGAAGCGGAAGATGAGCGTCACCGAGCTGTCGGAGAGAGTCGGGATCACGATGGCGAATTTGTCGATCTTGAAAAACGGGAAGGCGAAGGCGATCCGTTTCTCGACGCTCGAAGCCATTTGCAAGGCGCTCGATTGCCAGCCCGGGGACATTTTGGAGTATCGAAGTGATGAAGGGGAGTCAAATCCGTGAGTAGGGAGGGGACGGCTTGAAAGGGGAGAAACACGAGGCAGCGGTGAACGAATACCCACCGCTTTGCCTCATGATCGTCCGGGTGCGCCAGTTTTGCAGAAAGTCGCGGCTGATCAAAGCGTTTGTGCAGCTTGTTCGCTTCGGTTGGGCGCAGGTGTTGTCTTGCGTGTTTCCGGTTGTCATTTTTGCCTCATTGGCGCTGACGAAGATCGCGCCGCTTCCGCTATTGCCGCGGTATGATTGGCTGCTTGTTATTTGCCTGCTCATGCAATGGTGGATGGTGCGGTCAGGGATGGAAACGCGGGATGAACTCAAAGTGATCACCTTGTTCCACGTCATTGGACTTGCGCTCGAGCTGTTTAAAGTGCGCATGGGTTCGTGGTCGTATCCGGAAGAGGGGTATACGAAAATCTTTGGCGTGCCCTTGTACAGCGGCTTTATGTATGCGAGCGTCGCCAGCTATCTTTGCCAGGCGTGGCGAAGGCTGAAGGTGGAGTTGGTGCAATGGCCGCCGTTTTGGATGGTCGTTCCTCTCGCTTCGGCGATTTACTTGAATTTTTTCACCCACCATTATTGGGTGGACGTTCGTTGGTGGCTCTCAAGCCTCGTCATGCTTGTCTTTTGGCGGTCATGGGTGACGTATGAGGTCGGGGGAGTCCGCTACCGGATGCCGCTTGTTTTGTCCTTTTTGCTGATCGGGTTTTTCATCTGGATCGCGGAAAACATCGCCACCTTTTTTGGCGCTTGGCAATATCCAAACCAGGTGAAGGCGTGGAGCCTTGTTCATCTTGGGAAGGTGAGTTCGTGGTGTTTGCTTGTTATTGTCAGTTTTCTCATCGTGGCGACGTTAAAGCAAGTGAAAACAATGGCTGTGACAGGGGCAGTGGAGCGTTCACATGAAGATGGAAAATCGTTGTAAGCCGAGCAGGGCGGGGATTTGGCTGGTCGTTGCTCGGCTTTTTCCTTGATGAGCCGCCCGCTCCTCACGGAAGCTGTGCCTTGATTTCTTCCATTTGCGCGAGGTGGCGCTGTTCATGATAGCCGACAAATTCCACCCATTGCTTCAAATTCAGTGGCCCAAAAATTGGATGCGGGAACGATTTGGCTTCCAAGTCAGCCGGGTTGGCTTGCTCCGTGATTTGGCGCAACCGCTGCCGCGATTGATGCAATTTTTCTTCCAGTTCGTGTCGAGTGAAAAAGCGGTCGCTCGGGCGGGCGAAATCAGGCGCCTCCACTTTTTTCGAACGATCAACGGTCAAGTGGATCGGTTTCTCCTCGACCGGTTGGCTCTCGCCATGCTTTAATGTATAGGCGATCATGGCTGCGATCGATGTTTCGATTAAGTACAGGTGTTCGAGCACTTGGGCGATCGTCCAACTTCCGTCCGCCACTCGGGTGTTCAGCTGTTCGTCCGACAGCCCGGAAACGCTTTTGATCAGCTGTTGGCGCACTTGCTCATTATGATCCATCATGTTTCCCTCATTTCGATGTAGATTTGGTTTCATCGTACGATAAGGAAGATCAACCGTAAAGCCGTTTTGTGTTCGCCGTGATCATGGTTTTGACTTGTTCGATATCTCGGCCATAGTGTGCCGCCACGGCTCGCGCGGAGTCCAATAGCCATAACGGCGTCGTCAGTTTTCCGGCAAACGGGCCTGCAAACGGCCATGGGCCATCGGTTTCAAGGAGCAGCTGCTCGATGGGAACGAGGGATAACAGCTGCTTGTCGCGCTCGCGGTAGCACACTTCCGGCGTGACGGAGATGTAGTAGCCGCATTGGACGATTTGTTTGACCACGGCAGGCTCGGCCTTCAGCCAGTGGAAATGGGCTTGTCGGACACCAGCTTGCAACAAGATGGCCAAGGTCGTTTCCGCGCGGTCGTAGACGGCGTGAAGGGTGAGCGGCAAGGAAGCATCCGCGGCGATGGCCGCGATTTCGGTTAATCGTTCTTGATACGCGGGCAGCTTGGCGCATGCTTCCGCTGAATAGTATGGCAGCCCGACTTCGCCGATGGCGGCGAGCAGCGGCCGCTCTTGCTTGACAAGCTCTGTCCATTCGTTCCAATCGGCTTCGCTTGGCAGCGGTTGCTCGGGATGAAAACCGATGGCGGCGTAGACGAAGGAAGGGAATCGCTGTTTCAACTCGAGCGTTCGGCAGCTGGAGCGCAAATCGGTGGATACGGCGACGACGCCGGTGATGCCCGCTTCTTGCCAACGGTTGATTTGTTCATCGATGTCCGTGTACTGGTCGAGATGAATATGAGCGTCGATCATCCACAGCGACCTCCCCTGTCCTTTTTGCCGTCCCGCTGGCTGAGGCTTTTCGCCTTTTCATCCCCATTCCTTATCAATCTGGTACTTGCGGATGCGGTATTGCAAGTTTTGTCGGCTCAAACCAAGCGCTTTGGCCGTTTTGGTGATGTTGAAGCCGTGATGCTGCAGCGCCTTGCGGATGTAGTAAATTTCGACTTCTTCCATGTATTTGTCAAGAGGCAAAATGTCTTCCGTATCAAATAAAAAGTCCGTTTTCGTTTCGTCGGGCGCCAGCTTGGCTCGAAAAGGGGCAGGCAGATGGGCGAGGGTGATGGTTTGTTCTTGTTCCATCGTCGCCATCGTTTCCAAAATGACGGCCTCAAGCTCGCGCACGTTGCCGGGCCAGCTGTAAGCAAGAAACGCCTCTTGCACGTCATCGCCGAGTCCTTCGACATGTAGGCCATAGCGCTCGTTGCCTTGACGGATGAAATGGATAGCGAGCGGCAAAATGTCCTCTTTCCGTTCGCGCAACGGTGGCAGGACGATGCAGTGGACGGCAATTTGGTAGTAAAGCGATTTGATCAATTCTCCGTTTTGGACCGCGTCAATCGGGTCGCCGCTTGTCGAGGCGATGAGGCGAACGTCCGCACGAACCGGTTCTTGGCCATGGGCGCGGACAAACTGTTTTTCTTGCAGGAAACGGGCAAGTTTTTGTTGAAGCGGCAGGCTTAACGAGTCAATATCGTCAAGCAGGACGGTGCCGCCGTCCGCTTGTTCAAACAAGCCGGGCTGGATCTCGCCGTCTTCTTCGCTGCCAAACAGCATCGTTTCCATCCAATCGTCCGGAAGCGACAAACACGTTTGCGCAAAAAACGGCTTAGCTCGCCGTTCGCTTTCGTGGTGAATGCAGGAAGCGAGCAAGTCTTTTCCTGTCCCTTTCTCCCCAATGAGCAGCACAGACGCCTCGGAGCGGGCGGCATGACGAGCAAGGCGGATGGCCTTTTGCATGGCTTCGCTTTGGCCGATGATGTCTGCAAACGTGCGACCGGCTTCACCGCGTTGGTGGTGCTCTTGGATCAGCTTGCGGAATTTGGTGATGTCTTTGGCGATTTCCACGGCGCCGATGATGCGCCCGTCTTTTTGCAGCGGGTGTGTTTGATTGACCGTTGTCACGGCTTGTCCTTTGTTATTGAAATAGGTTTGCTGTTGATTCAGAATGCTCTTGCCGGTGCGCAACGCTTCAAGCAATGTGCTCGGCTGCTCCGGGTTGAAGCGGAAGACGTCCAAAATGTTTTTATCGAGCACGTCCTCGATGTTCATACCCTCGATGTCCCGCATTTTCCGGTTGTAAATGACGGTTTTCCCATGTTGATCGACCGCATGGACGCCAAGGTCGATCATTTCGAGAATTTGCTCATACATTGATAAAAGCGTTTCCATATCCCGGTTCACGATCAGCACCTCTCTTTTTTGTATTATAGCATAAGGTGGACGGGAGACAGGAAGGGAAAGAAAGATGTGAAAAAATTTTTTGCTAAATATATTGAAAATAGAAAAAAATAATTTCATAATAAAGTTGTAATACATTATAAATTGAAAAATAATTTTGCATAAAAGGAGGTTGCTATTCGTTTGATAAAAATGTAAGCGATTGCGGAATCTATCATAGAGAGGGGAGAGTTTTCGGATGCAACCAGTGCAAGAACTGAAACGAGAGCTAAAAAGCAGGCATTTATTTATGATCGCGCTAGGCGGAGTGATCGGCACCGGTTTGTTTTTAGGATCGGGTTATACGATTCATGAGGCGGGGCCAGGAGGGGCCGTCGTTGCTTATCTTTTTGGCGGATTGGTTATGTATTTGACCATGCTTTCGTTAGGAGAATTGGCCGTGAGAATTCCTGATGCCGGGTCGTATCAGACGTATGCGACGAAATTCATCTCGCCGGCAGTGGGGTATTGCATCGGTTGGCTGTCATGGCTGAACTGGTCGGTGACGGTCGGCATCGAGCTGCTCACGGTCAGCATTTTGATGAAGCGATGGTTTCCTGATGTGCCGACATGGGTGTTTTGTGCGGTCTTCGCTTTGCTCTTGTTTTTGATCAACGCCTTGTCTGTCAAAGGATTTGGCGAGGTGGAGTTTTGGTTTTCGAGCATCAAGGTGCTGACGGTGATCGCCTTTATTGTTCTTGGTCTGGCGGCGATGTTCGGAGTCATCCATATGAAAAATGGACAACCTGCTCCGTTTTTCTCGAACTTTACAGACCATGGGGGCTTGTTTCCAAATGGGTTTTGGGCGATCTTTACGACGATGATCCTCGTGAACTTTTCGTTCCAGGGGACGGAATTGGTCGGCGTGGCGGCAGGGGAAAGCCGCGAGCCGGAAAAAACGGTGCCGGTTGCGTTGCGCAACACCGTATGGCGCATTTTGATCTTCTTTATTTTGGCCATTTTTGTGCTGGCTGGTTTGTTTCCGTGGGAGAAAGCCGGCGTTGTGGAAAGCCCGTTTGTTGAGGTGTTTGACAACATTGGCATTCCGTATGCAGCCGATATCATGAACTTTGTCATCATTACCGCGGTGCTGTCGGTGGCCAACTCGGGCTTATATGCGACATCGCGCGTCCTCTGGTCGATGTCGCGCCAAGGCATGGTCACTCCGTTTTTCAGCAAGCTATCGAAACGCGGCGTGCCCATCAATGCGCTTATTGCCAGCATTGCCATCGGCTGCTTGTCTCTGTTGTGCAGCGTGTATGCGGAAGATACGGTGTACGTCTGGCTGACGGCGATCGCCGGATTTGGCGCCGTCACGGTGTGGGCTTCCATCGCGCTGTCAAGCTATTTCGGCCGGAAAGCGTTTTTGCGCGAAGGCGGCGATGTGCGCGATCTGAAATACAGGACGCCGTTGTATCCGTTCGTGCCGCTGGCCGCGTTTGCGTTGAATATGGCGACGATCATCGGACTGGCCTTTATCCCAGATCAACGGATCGCGCTTTACTGCGGCATTCCGTTTTTGCTCGCTTGCTACGGGTACTACCACCTTGTGGCGAAAAAACGGGTTCAGCCCCTAGCCGCAGAAGAAGGGGAGCTCAAGGCCGCCAAGTAAAAACAATTGAAAAAAGCCATAATCATTTGCATAATATAACTATGAAACCGTTTTATAACGAAAAATTTTTTTGCCTTTAAAAGGAGGATGACCAAATGGTGCAGCCGTACAGACACGAACCGCTCACCGACTTTACCGTAGAAGCAAACCGTGAGGCGTTTTTAGCGGCGCTCAAAAAAGTGGAATCGGAGCTTGGGCGCGATTATCCGCTTGTGATCGGCGGCGAGCGGGTGATGACGGAGGACAAAATCATTTCGATCAATCCGGCGAACAAAACGGAAGTGGTCGGCCGGGTGGCGAAAGCGAACAAAGAGCTGGCGGAGCGGGCGATGAAAACCGCTGATGAGGCGTTCCGCACTTGGAGCCGGACAAGTCCGGAAGCGCGGGCCGATATTTTGTTCAGGGCGGCGGCGATCGTGCGCCGGCGCAAGCACGAGTTTTCCGCTTGGCTGGTGAAAGAAGCAGGCAAACCGTGGCGCGAAGCGGACGCCGATACCGCGGAAGCGATTGACTTTATGGAATATTACGGCCGGCAAATGTTGAAGTTGAAAGACGGCATTCCGGTCGAAAGCCGTCCGGGGGAAACGAACCGCTTTTTCTATATCCCGCTTGGCGTCGGTGTCGTCATTTCACCGTGGAACTTCCCGTTTGCTATTATGGCGGGGACAACGGTCGCTTCGCTTGTGACGGGCAATACGGTGCTGCTGAAACCGGCGAGCGCAACGCCGGTGGTGGCGTATAAATTTGTGGAAGTGTTGGAAGAAGCGGGGCTTCCGGCTGGTGTATTGAACTATATCCCGGGCAGCGGCGCGGAAGTCGGCGACTATTTGGTTGACCATCCGCGCACAAGATTTATCAGCTTCACCGGATCACGGGATGTCGGCATCCGCATTTATGAGCGGGCAGCGAAAGTGCACCCAGGGCAAATTTGGCTGAAGCGGGTCATCGCGGAAATGGGCGGCAAAGACGCCATCGTTGTGGACAAGGAAGCCGACCTGGAACTGGCGGCGCAATCGATTGTCGCGTCGGCGTTTGGCTTTTCGGGGCAAAAATGTTCGGCGTGCTCGCGCGCGATCATCGTCGAAGATGTGTATGATCAAGTGCTCAGCCGTGTCGTCGAGCTGACAAAGCAGCTTAACGTCGGCGACCCGGCGGAGCAAGCGACGTTTATGGGGCCGGTGATCGACCAAAACGCGTACAACAAAATTATGGAATATATCGAGATCGGAAAACAGGAAGGCCGTCTCATGACGGGCGGGGAAGGAGACGATGCAAAGGGCTTCTTCATCCAGCCGACAGTGTTTGCTGATGTCGACCCGAACGCGCGCATCATGCAGGAGGAAATTTTCGGACCGGTCGTGGCGTTTGCGAAAGCGCGCGACTTTGACCATGCTCTTGAGATCGCGAACAACACCGAATACGGTCTGACAGGAGCCGTCATTTCGCGCAACCGGGCGAATCTCGAAAAAGCGCGGCACGAGTTCCATGTTGGCAACTTGTACTTCAACCGCGGCTGCACAGGGGCCATTGTCGGCTATCAGCCGTTTGGCGGCTTTAACATGTCAGGCACCGACTCGAAAGCTGGCGGCCCGGACTATTTGATTCTCCATATGCAAGCGAAAACCGTATCGGAAATGTTTTAATGGCGGGGCGGCCGCAGCCGCCCTTTTCCTGTAATGGAACGTTGGTCCGTCAATCGTCGGATGAAGGCAAACGTTGTCCGTGAAGGTGGAGAGTGAGGAAAAAAGGGGGATTTTGATGACGACAAAATCGCAACAGCTCATCGAACAAACGGAACGATATGGAGCACGAAATTATCATCCATTGCCGATTGTCATTTCGGAAGCGGAAGGGGTATGGGTGAAAGACCCAGAGGGCAACCGCTATATGGACATGTTAAGCGCTTATTCCGCTGTCAACCAAGGCCATCGCCATCCGAAGATTATTGAAGCGTTGAAAAAGCAAGCCGATCGGGTGACGCTCACATCGCGCGCGTTCCATAACGACCAGCTCGGCCCGTGGTACGAAAAAGTGTGCCGGTTGACGAAAAAAGAGATGGTGCTGCCGATGAACACGGGCGCCGAGGCGGTGGAAACGGCGCTCAAGGCGGCGCGCCGCTGGGCGTATGACGTCAAAGGCGTCCCGGACAACCAAGCCGAAATCATCGTTTGTGAAGGAAACTTCCACGGCCGGACGCTTGCCGCCGTGTCGCTGTCGTCCGAACCGGCTTATAAACGCGGGTTTGGACCGCTGCTATCCGGAGTGAAAATCATCCCGTACGGCGACATCGAAGCGTTGAAAGCGGCGATTACACCGAATACGGCGGCGTTTCTTGTCGAACCGATCCAAGGAGAAGCCGGCATCCGCATTCCACCGCAAGGATTTTTAAAAGCGGCGTATGACGTATGCAAAGCGAACAACGTCCTGTTCATCGCGGACGAAATTCAAACCGGTCTCGGCCGGACCGGGAAGTTGTTTGCCTGCGACTGGGAAGAGGTTGTGCCCGATATGTATATTTTAGGGAAAGCGTTGGGCGGCGGGGTGTTCCCGATTTCTTGCGTCGTCGCCAACCGCGACATTTTGTCGGTGTTTGAACCCGGTTCGCACGGATCGACGTTTGGCGGCAATCCGCTTGCATGTGCGGTGTCGATCGCGGCGCTCGAAGTGATTGAAGAAGAGCGTCTAGCGGAGCGTTCGCTTGAGCTTGGCGAATACTTCCTTTCGAAACTAAAACAAATCCGAAACGACGATATTAAAGAGATCCGCGGCCGCGGCTTATTTATCGGCGTCGAGCTGCATGTGCCGGCGCGTCCGTACTGTGAGGCGCTGAAAGAGCAAGGATTGCTTTGCAAGGAAACGCACGAGACGGTCATTCGTTTCGCACCGCCGCTCATCATTACGAAAGAGGAATTGGATTGGGCGTTCGAACGGATTGCGAATGTCTTGTCCCGTCCATAAATCGAGTCAAAGAGGCGAATGAGACGATGGAAGAAAATATGTTTCTCTCCACCCAGCGCGTGATCAAAGAGGCGCTGGCCAAACTTGGCTACGGCGAGGAGATGTATGAGCTGCTCAAAGAACCTTTGCGCGTCCTTACCGTACGCATTCCCGTCCGTATGGATGACGGAACGGTGAAAGTGTTTACCGGCTACCGCGCCCAGCATAGCGATGCCGTAGGGCCGACCAAGGGAGGCATTCGTTTTCATCCGGATGTCACCGAGGAAGAAGTCAAGGCGCTGTCGATGTGGATGACGATCAAAGCCGGAATTGTCGGCTTGCCGTATGGCGGCGGCAAAGGTGGGATCGTCTGCGACCCGCGGAACATGTCGATGGGTGAGCTGGAGCGGCTCAGCCGCGGCTATGTGCGGGCGATCAGCCAGATCGTGGGGCCATCCAAAGATATCCCGGCGCCGGACGTGTTTACCAACTCGCAAATTATGGCGTGGATGATGGATGAATATAGCCGCATCCGCGAATTTGACTCGCCTGGGTTTATCACCGGCAAGCCGCTTGTGCTCGGCGGCTCCCAAGGCCGGGAAAAAGCGACGGCGCTCGGTGTCACGATTTGCATCGAAGAAGCAGCGAAAAAAGCGGGAATCGAGTTGCAGGGGGCGCGGGTCATTATTCAAGGATTCGGCAATGCAGGCAGCTTTTTGGCCAAGTTTTTGCATGAAGCTGGAGCTCGCGTCATTGGCATTTCCGATGCGTATGGCGCGTTGTATGACCCGAACGGACTGGATATTCCGTATTTGTTGGATCGCCGCGACAGTTTTGGCACGGTGACAACGCTGTTTGAGAATGTCATCACCAATCAAGAGCTGCTGGAAAAAGAGTGTGATATTTTAGTTCCGGCCGCGGTAGCGAATCAAATTACGCGTGACAATGCCGCGAATATTCGCGCTAAAATTGTGGTCGAGGCGGCCAACGGCCCGACGACGCTGGAAGCGACCAAAATCTTGACGGAGCGGGGCGTGCTATTGGTGCCTGATGTGCTGGCGAGCGCTGGCGGGGTGACGGTTTCCTATTTTGAATGGGTGCAAAACAACCAAGGCTATTATTGGACGGAAGAGGAAGTCGTCGAGAAGTTGAAAGAGAAATTGACGAGCGCGTTTCATCGCGTCTATGAATTGGCGGAATCGCGCCGTGTGGATATGCGCATGGCGGCGTACATGATCGGGCTGCGCCAAACAGCAGAAGCAGCTCGCTACCGCGGTTGGGTATAATCATGGAAAGGTTGTTGCTAGGGGGGCGTGCCGTCCATCCTCATCTGCTTGGGGGTGGGCGGCCTTTCGTTTGCGAGACGCCGATGAAGCCGGTGATATCGAAGGGAGAGCGAAAGCAAGCTGCTTTTCTTTTTTGCAAAGGATCTTTTTTTGTACTACCATATCATATACATACATTATGAGGAAAGAGACATGCGTACATACAATGAGCCGTGCGGAAGGGAGAGAATGGCGCCATGCAGGCGTGGATCACTGATTTTATGGAGCAATTTGGCTATATCGGCATTTTTTTTATGATCGCGCTGGAAAATATCTTTCCGCCGATTCCGTCGGAAGTCATTTTGCCGTTTGGCGGGTTTATGACGACGTACACGTCTTTGACGGTGCCTGGCGTTATTGCGGCGGCGACCGCCGGTTCGGTTGCCGGGGCATTGGTGCTGTACGGCATCGGCCGGCTGTTGTCGGTTGAGCGGCTCGAGCGGATCGTTGACCGTTGGGGCGGATGGCTGCGGGTGAAGCCGGAAGACATCGCCAAGGCGAACCTGACGTTTCACCGCTATGGGGTGTGGGCCGTTTTTTTCGGGCGCATGGTTCCGCTTGTACGCAGCTTGATTTCCATCCCGGCGGGCATGGCGAAGATGAATATAGGGCTGTTTGTCTGGCTGTCGGTGCTGGGCACGCTCATTTGGAATACGATTTTAATCTCGATCGGGGCGGCGCTCGGTGAGTCGTGGGGGAAAGTATCCGAAGTGATTGGGATGTACGCCGAAGTGGTGTATGTCATTATTGCTGCGATCATTTTGATTGGAGCTGTCCGCTTTTGGAAGCGGCGCCGGGCTTCTTAATTCCGGCATTTTAAGGAATGGTTTTGCCAAAAAGGGCTGCGCGCCCAAGGCTGTTTTTCGGTCTTGGAGCCAGCCCTTTTCGCATCGCAAACGGAAAAATTCCCGTTTCAAAGTGAAACGGGAGTAGAGAGATGAAGATGAAGGCAGTTGAACGAGCTTATCCGCCATCCTTGATCCGTCTCATGGCCATCAAAAGGTTCAACGCTTCAATAACAAATAAATGAAGTATGGTGCACCGATGAATGACACAACAACTCCGGCCGGAAGCGGTTCGGCGAGAACGTTTCGCCCGATCGTGTCAGCGGCAAGCAGCAGCCAGCCGCCGATGAGCATCGCTGCCGGAATGGCCCGCTCATGGCGCGGGCCGATGATCATTTTGGCGATGTGCGGCGCCATTAAGCCGATAAAAGAGATGCCCCCGGTTACAGCGACGGCCGCTGCAGCGACGGCGACCGCTGTCGCCATCAGTACGAGCCGCTCGCGGCGAACATGAACGCCGACGCCGATGGCGACCGGATCGCCTAAATGCAAAAGGTTTAGCCGTTTCGCCCGATATAGACCGATCAATGCACCGATGACAAGCCACGGCAGCATCGCCCAAACAAACGGCCAATCATCGCCCCAAATGTTTCCGGAAAGCCATCTGGCGATAAAGTCGACTTTCGTTCGGTCCGCGGCGGAAATGAGGATGATCATGAGCCCGGAGAGCGCCATCGAAAACCCGATCCCGGTCAGGACGAACGATACCGGCTGCAGCCCGGTTGTTTGATGGTAGGAAACGGCGTACATGGCCGCCGCCGTCAACAGTGCTCCCACTAAGGCGACGAGCGGCAGAGCATAAAGGAACGTCCCGGCTTCAATCGGGAAAAATAAAAAGAATATAGCGACGCCTGCGCCGGCACCGGCGTTGATGCCCAATATGCCCGGATCGGCGAGCTCATTTCGGGTGGTGCCTTGCAGCATCGCTCCCGACAAGGCGAGCGCCATCCCGGCGAGCAACGTAATCACGATGCGCGGCAGGCGGAGAGAAAACAAAATAAACGCTTCTTGCATCGAACCGTAGCCGAACAGTGTCGGCGCGATGCGTCCGT
>NZ_LDPD01000004.1:24405-27319 GCF_001026865.1 Geobacillus sp. ZGt-1
CCCAACGCGATGGCGGCTGTTGCGGCAATAAGCAACAAAAGCATGCCTAACACTGCTGTGATGCGCATTCTCATTCAAAGCCCCTCCCTTTTTTCCGCACGACAAACAGGAAAAACGGCAAGCCGATCACCGCAACGATGGCTGCCACTGGCGTTTCAAATGGGGCATTGACCGTGCGGGCCGCCGTATCAGCGACGATCATGCCGGTCGCGCCGACCGTGGCCGACAGCGGGATGATAAATCGGTAATCGGCGCCGGCGATTGCGCGCACAAGATGAGGGATCATCAAGCCGATGAAGGTGATGTTGCCGGCGATGGCGACCGATGCTCCTGTTAATAAAAACACAGCGGAAAACAGCCACGTTTTGACGGCTGTTGTTTTTTGTCCGACGCCAACGGCGACGTCTTCGCTCAAGCTAAGAATCGTCAGCTGCCGCGAATACCATACGGCAATGGCGAGCCCGATCACGATGAGCGGAATGATGACTGACAGCTGTTTCCACGACGTTCCGGCTACCCCGCCCGATGTCCACATCGAAACGTCTTTGGAAATATGAAAATAAAGGCCAACTCCTTCAGCGACGGCAAACAAAAGCGCTGAGACCGCCGAGCCGGCTAGGACGATGCGCAATGGAGAAAAGCCGCCTTTGCGGGCGGCGCCGATGCCAAAGACCGTCCCTGCTCCCACAGCCGCCCCAAGCAAACAGGCGATGGTGATTGCGAGATAATGGGCGGAAGGAAAAAAGGCCATCGTTATGGCCAACGCTGCGTTCGCTCCAGCGGTTAAGCCGAGCAGTCCTGGGTCAGCAAGCGGGTTGCGTGTCATTCCTTGCATGATCGCCCCAGCGACGGCGAGTCCGGCGCCGACAAAGGCCGCCGCGGTTTCCCGAGGCAAACGGAGCTCGCGAATCAAGTCCAGTTGTTTACCTTGTTCATCGGAAAAGAGCGCGCGCCATACGTCACTCCATGTCGTATCAGCGACGCCGATGGCCATGGATCCGAACCAGATGGCCATCAGCAGGATAAGAGAGAAGAGAAACGTATAACGAAACGGCCATAGCCGGCGGTTTGCTTCCATCGGCGGTTTCCTCCTTTTCACAAGAAAGGACGGGACATTCACTGTCCGTGAACGCCCCGTCTCGTCATTATTGGCCTAAAAAATGCTTTTTAAAGAAATCGAGCTGGTAGTCTAACGTAATCGGGTCATTGAAATAAAACGCCTTGGCATCAGCGACGAACATACGGCCGTTTTTGACAGCAGGGATGTTTTTAAACGTGTTCGTTTCCATAAACGATGTATCGCCGTCGCCGTTTTTGCTTAAGATGAGGTAATCGCCGACAAACTGCGGCAGCGCTTCAAGGGAAACGGCATAGTAGCCCGGTTTGAGCGCCTGCTCTTCGACCGCTTTTGGCATTTTCAGCTTCATTTCTTGATACAAAATTTCTGTGCCGCGCGCCCAATTGTTGCCGAACACATACAGCTGCTTATCAAAGTTTTCGGCTACGGTGACCGTTGCGTTTTCGCCAATTTTCGCCCGGATTTCTTCCCCGGCTTGTTGCGCCCGTTGTTTGAAGTCGTCAATCCATGCTTTCGCTTCTTTTTCTTTATTTAACAGTTTACCAATCTCTAGAAACTGTGTTAAATAATCGACCTTTCCGTATGTAAACGTGACGGTCGGGGCGATTTTGCTTAATTTATCGACGTTTTTCGTATTGGATAATCCGATAATTAAGTCCGGTTTTAACGCCATAATTTTTTCAATGTCTTCATCGGTCACGACTTCGGCATCTTTCAGTTTTTCTTGAAAAAGCGGGCTCATTTTCGACCACGAATCCACGCCAACAATGGGGACGTCCAAGGCCAGCACATGCCCAGCAAACGTCGATAAGACGACGACGCGTTTTGGATCAGCCGGTACTTCCACCGGTCCGTTTTCCGATTGGTATGTAATCGTTTCCGGCTTTTTTTCTTTTGGTGAAGCGCTGCTGTTCTTGTTGTCGTCCGCCGCGTTGCCGCAGGCGCTTAGCACAAGCGCCAAAAGAAGCAACAAGGAAAGCCATGTTTTCCTCATGACGAATCAAGCCTCCCTAAGCAGTTGATAAGTGAAGCAAATCGGTTTGTTCGTCCGCGGGTCGCGGCCGATGTCAGCGTCAATGCCAAACACGTCGCGAAGCACATCGCGGCAAATGACGTCTTCGCTCGGCCCGGCTTTGACGATCGTGCCCGCCTTCATGGCGATCACATAGTCGGAAAACCGCGCCGCTTGGTTAATGTCATGGAGCACCATCACAATTGTCCGCCCTTCTTCTTTGTTCAGCCGTTCAAGCAGCTCGAGCACCTCGAGCTGGTGGGCGATGTCCAAATACGTCGTCGGTTCGTCCAAAAAGATGATGTCCGTCTCTTGAGCGAGCGCCATGGCGATCCAGACGCGCTGCCGCTGTCCGCCGGAGAGGGCGTCAACCGGCCGGTGTTTCAAATCGGCTGTTTTCGTTACGGCAAGCGCCCAGTCGATTGCTTCGTAATCTTGTTTCGTTAGGCGGCCCCATCCTCTTTGATAAGGGAAGCGGCCGTACGAGACGAGCTCAGCGACGGTCAATCCGCTTGTCGCTTCCGGCGTCTGCGGCAAAATAGCTATTTTTTTCGCCAGTTCTTTCGTTGGCTGTTGCGAAATGGCCCGGCCGTCCAAAATGACGGCGCCGGACTGCGGGGAAATGATGCGCGTCAACGTCTTGAGCAGCGTCGATTTTCCGCATCCGTTTGGTCCAATAATGGCTGTGATTTGTCGGTCGGGAATGCGGACGGACAAGCGTTCGAAAATCGTCCGGTCATCGTAGCGGACGGTCAACTCCTCGGCGTATAGGCGGACCATGAGGCCACCTCCTTCCGGATCAAGAAAATGATAATCAATATCAA
>NZ_LDPD01000004.1:28347-69561 GCF_001026865.1 Geobacillus sp. ZGt-1
TACGGAAAAATACCGCGTCGGCAAGCGCGTCTATATTACAAACCGCTCGCCAATTATCGACGAGGGGAAGGTCGTTGGGGCGGTCGGGGTGTTTCAAGACATTTCCGAGATTGAATTTATCTCCAACGAACTTGAGACCGTCAAGCGCATCGTCAATGAATTGCAAACGGTGATGGAGGCATCCAGCGACGGCATCGCTATCACGGACCGCAGTGGAATGATCACGCGGCGAAACAAAAAATGGGATGCGCTGTTTCTAGGAACGGAGCAAGAGCGGGTGACCGCCCCGCTTGACCGGGTCGTTCGACAGGCGCTTGATGGACGTCAGCCCTGTTCGATGCTTCATCAGGGGATGGAAACAGGAAATATTTGGATCGTTTCCGCGGTGCCGATCATCGAGGAAGATGGGCGGGCAGAGCGGGTTGTTCTCTACGTCAAAGATATGACCGAGATGGAACAGCTGCGCTCGGAACTGGAGGAGACGAAACGGCTCCTTCATATGTTGGGCCGTCAGGAAGAAGATCATCTCATTTATCGCGCTCCAGCGATGGCGCATGTTGTCAATATCGCCCGCCAAGCGGCGGCTGTCGATGTGACGTTGTTGTTGACCGGAGAGTCGGGCACCGGGAAAGAGGAATTGGCGAACTACATTTGGAAACAAAGCGCCCGCCGCGCCCGACCGTTTGTGAAAGTGAATTGCGGGGCGATCCCCGAGACGTTGATGGAGTCTGAACTGTTCGGCTACGAGCCGGGGGCGTTCACCGGAGCGGCGAAGAAAGGGAAAAAAGGCTATTTCGAGCAGGCGGATGGCGGGACGATTTTTCTCGATGAAATCAGTGAAATTCCGCTTCACCTGCAAGTGAAGCTCCTTCGCGTGTTGCAGTCGATGGAAATCATGAGGTTGGGGGCGGAGGCGCCGAAGCGGATCGATGTGCGTGTCATCGCCGCGACGAACAAGCCGCTTGAGGAGCTTGTTGCCGCTGGGCAGTTTCGCGCTGATTTGTTTTACCGGCTGAACGTGATGCCGATTGCCATTCCGCCGCTGCGCGACCGGAAAGAAGATATTCCGCTCTTGGTTGACCATTACCGAAAGCGGTTTGCGGAAAAGTATCAAAAACCGCTTGTCTTTACCGACGGAGCGCTGGCGGCGATGATGGACTATCACTGGCCCGGCAACGTTCGAGAGCTCGTTAATGCTGTAGAACGTATGTTTGTGACCGCCGTTTCCCCAGTCATTGACGAACACCAAGTGGCGAAATGGCTCCACCTTGAACCGGAGCCAGCTGCGAGCCCGGTGGCGGTCGGAGAGATCATCCCGCTCAAACAGGCAACGGCTGAGGTCGAGCGCCAGCTGATCATCAAGGCGCTTCACAAGGCGAAGACGTATCGGCGGGCTGCGAAACTGCTTGGTGTCGATGCGTCGACACTCGTGCGCAAGGCGCAAAAATATGGAATTCAATCATGGGGAGGGGAAGAAGATGGATTTCACGCTGCCAGCCGAGATTGAATTTTTAAAAGAAAACGTCCGCAAGTTTGTGAGAGAAGTTGTCGAACCGGTGGCGATGGATATTGAGGAAAATGACCAGATTCCGCAAGATATCATTGAAAAGTCGAAAGAAATGGGGCTGTTTGGATTAAGCATTCCGGAAGAGTACGGAGGCCTCGGTTTGTCAATGGTCGGCAAATGCGCCATTTACGAAGAGCTCGGCAAAACGCATAACGGCTATACGACGTTAATCGGCGCCCATACCGGCATCGGCACCGTCGGCATCGTTGAGCTCGGCACGGAAGAACAAAAGCAGCGCTATTTGCCAAAGATGGCGACGGGCGAATGGATCGGCGCTTTTGCTCTCACTGAGCCCAGCGCCGGATCAAACGCCGCTGCGATCAAAACGACCGCCGTCCGCAAAGGCGACCGCTACATCATTAACGGCTCGAAACATTATATTACGAACGCTGTCGACGCCCATGTGTTTACCGTCATGGCAGTCACCGATCCGTCGAAAGGCCCGAAAGGCATCACGTCCTTTATCGTAGAAAAAGATTTTCCCGGCTTTATCGTCGGAAAAGTCGAGCGGAAAATGGGGCTGCGCGGATCGCATTCGGCTGAGCTGTTTTTTGACAACTTGGAAGTGCCGGCCGAAAACGTGCTCGGGAGAGAAGGCGAAGGGTATGTCAACGCCTTGAAGATTTTAGCGAACGGCCGTGCTGGTCTTGCCGCGCGCAACCTCGGCTCGTGCATCCGCCTCTTGGAATACTGCATGGAATACGCCGAACAGCGTGAACAGTTCGGCAAGCCGATTATCGAGCAGCAAGCGATCCAGCATATGCTGGCGGAAATGAGCATGTTGATCGAAGTGCTGCGTTCGACCGTCTACCGCGTCGCCTGGATGGTCGACCAAAAGATGCGCGTCGTCAAAGAAGCGGCCATCGCCAAGCTGTTCGGTTCGGAAGTGTACAACAAAATCGCTGACATGGCCGTGCAAATCCACGGCGGCCTCGGCTACATGAAAGACTACCCGATCGAACGTTACTTCCGCGATGCCCGCATTACGAAAATTTACGAAGGTACCTCGGAAATCCAGCGCAACATCATTGCGAGCGAACTGCGGAAAGAATACGGAAAAGTGCGGGCATGACCGGAGTAGGTGCTGTCCTAACGAGGTGCTGGCTTTCAAGAGGAGTGCGAGAGATTGAATAACAAATCAGCTCGATGCGGATATACGGCCGTGGCAGAGGAGGTCTCGATGCTGTTGTGACCCCCTCTGTTTTTTTAGCGTTATTGTCGGAAAATGTCATTCGCTTTTTGTTGACGAAAGAAAGGGAAGGTTGCTAGAATGAGGGAAAATGATTGACTATTCATAACATTTTGGTCATTTTTACAACCTGCCTTTTTGCCAGCAACCCGCCTATTGTCGCAACAGCCTATTTGTAAGCCTTTACATTGATTGGTTGTCCCCGCGTTCATCTATCCAGAAGTACAACACCAGCCGACATTTCAAGAAAAATGGAAAAGGAGTGGTGAGCGTGCGTCGTGCCGAGCCGTTGGTCACAACAGGCAGCCGCGGGCTGCAGGAGGATTCGTTCCCGTTTCGGCTTTACCAAAAGGCAAAGCGGTTGGAAGCAGCGGCCCACGATTCGATTTTCGGACCCGACCACCATGCCGATATCATGAATTTCACCGCTCGCCAACTGGCAGCGAGGATGGAAGTGTTGAAAAAAGCGCAGGAGAAACCGTTTGACGAGCTGTTCGGTCTTGAGGAAAGCGAAAACGTTGGCTAGAGGTTGAGAGTCGAAAACAAGGAAGGGAGAAATCGTCATGACCACTCATGTGCAAGTGCATCATTTTCCACTCTTCATTGACGGCCAATGGCAGCCGGCAACGAGCGGGGAAACGTTTCACGTATACAATCCGGCGACCGGAGAGGTGGTGGCGACTGTCGCGAAGGCGACAGCGGATGATGTTGACCGGGCGGTGAAGGCGGCGCGCAAGGCGTTTGACGAGACCGATTGGAAGGCGATGAAACCGAAAGAACGGGCGCGCGTGCTGAATGCGATCGCCCAAGCCATTGCCGCCAACGCTCAAGAGCTCGCCTATTTGGAAGCAATCTCAAGCGGAGGGACGATCCGGCGCATCAGCTCGATCGATATTTTGCAGACGGTCGATCTATTCCAAACGATGGCAAACATCGTCCAAGAGTACCCGTTTTCGGAAACACTGCCGATTCCGCCGTTTCCCGGACCGGCGCATAACTTTGTTTGGCGCGAGCCGATCGGGGTTTGCGCGGCGATCACACCATGGAACTTGCCGCTCATGATCGCGTCGTGGAAAATCGCCCCGGCGCTGGCAGCGGGCAATACGATCGTCGTGAAACCGGCGAGCTACACACCGCTGTCGACACTGAAGCTGGCGGAAATCATTTCGTCCTTCGTGCCGCCGGGGGTCATCAACGTGGTGGCTGGTCCCGGCGCCGATGTCGGGGAGGCGCTTGTCCGCCATCCGCAAGTTGACAAGGTGGCGTTCACCGGTTCGACGGAAGTCGGCCGCCGCATTATGGCGTTGGCGGCGGAAACGGTGAAAAACGTTACGCTTGAGCTTGGCGGCAAGTCGCCGAACATTTTGCTCGAAGATGCGGATTTGGACCTTGCCGTTCCCGGCAGTTTGTTTGGCGTCTTTTTGCACTCTGGTCAGTTGTGCGAATCGGGAACAAGGCTGTTTGTGCCTGAACGGCTCCATGATGAAGTGGTCGAGCGGCTTGTCGCCCTGACGAAGACGCTGCAAATCGGCCATCCGCTCGATCCGGCGACCGACGTCGGGCCGGTTATCTCCAAGCGGCAAAAAGAGACAGTGCTCTCCTATATTGAAGCCGGCAAGCAAGAAGGTGCGACCATTGTATGCGGAGGTCATGAAGTCGAAGTGCCCGGCTGTGAAGGCGGCCATTTTGTCGCGCCGACGATTTTTTCGAATGTCACGAATGACATGAAAATCGCTCAAGAAGAGATTTTCGGTCCAGTGTTGTCGATCATCCGCTATCATGACGTGGAAGAAGCGGTGGCGATGGCCAACGACACGATCTACGGGCTTGCGGCCGGCGTCTGGACGCGAGACGTCAACAAGGCGTACGCCATCGCCGGGCGCCTGCAGGCTGGCGTCGTCTGGATCAATGACTGGCATATGCTTCGCAATGACGCGCCGTTTGGCGGCTACAAACAAAGCGGCATCGGGCGCGAGATGGGCAAATATTCACTTGATGCTTACACGCAGCTGAAGCATGTGCACACATCAATGGTGCCGGAGCTTGGGAAACGGAAATGGTATCAAGTGCTGTTTTCTCGCCTGCACACCATGATGAAAAAGTAAAGGGGGATGAAGGAACATGACGACGTTAGCGAACTTTTGGCTGCGCACGGCAATTTACACCGGGTCGAACACCCGAGCGCTCGTGCCGGATTTGTTTCGCGGGCTGGGCGCTAAACGGGTGCTATTGCTTTCTGACCGTGGGCTCGAGCAAGCTGGGGTTGTCGAAAAAGTAGCGAGCCTCTTTGACTTGACGACGCATGGAGTCGGACCAGAGCTTGTCGGCATCTTTTTGGATATCCGCCAGGATGCGGAAAGTGAATGCGTCAATGAAGCGGTGCGCTATGCGCGCGCTGTCGGAGCTGACGCCTTGTTGGCGGTCGGCGGCGGCAGTGTGCTGGATACGGCCAAAGGGGTGAAATACGCCCTGTTTAAAGGGTTGCGTGATATTAAAGAGGCGATTCCAGGCGGGCTGCGGTACGAGTCGTTCCCGCAAGCGCAATTCATGCCGATCCCGCACATCGCCATCCCGACGACGGCCGGCACGGGGTCGGAAGTATCGCCGATCGCAGTCATTTATAATGAAGAGCTGCGCTTGAAAACGAACATCATCAATCCGTTTATCAACGCTGATGTGGCCGTTTTGGATCCGGATTTAACGGTAGGGCTTCCCCCGAAGGTGACGGCGTTTACCGGCATGGACGCGCTCACCCATGCCATTGAAGCGCTCGCCTCGCCGATGGCGACCGCGCTCACCGATGCATGCGCCTTGCAGGCGATCCGTTTGATTCGTGACTACTTGCCGGAGGCGGTTCGTGACGGCGGGGACATCCGCGCCCGCTTGGAGATGCTGCATGCGAGCTTGCTTGGCATCACCGCGTTCAGCTTTGCGTTAAACGCCATTCCGGTGCACAATTTCGCCCATGCGTACGGAGCGATGTTTCGCATTCCACATGGCTTGGCGAACGCCGTCTTTTTGCCAGTCGTGATGGAAGCGATTCCGGAATTGTATTTGCCGAAAGCGAAGCTGTTGGCTCAAGCGCTTGGCATTTATGATCACGGTCAAGGCAATGAAGCGCTGTTGGTAAAGTCCATTGAGCGAATTCGCCAATTGCGCGATGACATCGGGCTGCCGGCTGATTTTGCCGACTATCCGATGACGGAAGAACAATTCGCGGCGACGATTCCAGCGGTGGCATCTGACCCGGCTGCAGTCAGTTTCCCGATGCCGCCGGAGTTGATTCGGGCCATCGGCGAGCGCGTCGTCAAGCTGACAGTGGAAAAAGGATGAAGCAGCGTACCGACAAGCAAGGACAAGATTTGTCTAGTCTTATTCAGCCTTATTAAGCAAGAAAAAGGTGTCCCGCTGTGAGGGACACCCGTTTTTGTGCCTACTTAGCCCCGCGGCCGCCCGATAACCGTGTCTAACGACCAAAGCCGGCTGCCGTTCAGCCACAAATATACGGACATAGCGAGCAAGGCGAGATTGAATTCATAGCCCGTTTCCCGGCCGTTGCCGAGCAAGCCGGCGTCGACTTTCGCCGTGGCGATGGCCCCGACCATGATGACGGCAAATGCCGCGGCGATCGGGCGTGTGCCAAGGCCAAGCATCATCGCCCAGCCCCCAGCAAGCTCTATGATCGTCACGATGTAGGCGAGCCAGCCGGGAAGGCCCATAGCAACAAACGAATCCGCTGCCGCCTCAAGCCCCCGTTGCCATTTCACCCACCCATGGGCGAAAAAGATGAATCCGGTGACAATCCGCAATAGAAAGGCGCCTAGTTCGTGAGAATGCATCGGTTTTTGTCCTCCTTGTCCCAACAGCATGGTAGTACAATGTATGCGGGCGGGTCCGTCCCCATGCCTTTCGTTAGCCATTCGACCGGCAATGGGCTACAATGGAGGGGAAGCGCGTCAAAAGTAGAGGAGGATATGGCCGTGAAAATTGAAGTATGGTCCGATTTTGTCTGCCCGTTTTGCTATATCGGCAAACGTCGCTTGGAACAGGCGCTTGAACAGTTTCCGCACCGAGAAGATGTTGAGGTTGTATTTCGCAGCTTTGAATTGGATCCGAATGCGAAAAAAGAGACGCCATTGACGATTCACGAAATCATTGCTAACAAATACGGCATTTCAATCGAGGAAGCGAAGCGGGCCAATGCCGATATCGGCAGGCAGGCGGAAGCGGTCGGATTGACATTCCGCTTTGAGACGATGAAGCCGACGAATACGTTTGACGCCCACCGTTTGGCTCATTATGCCAAGGAAAAAGGGAAGCTGAATGAAATGGTGGAACGGCTGTTTTATGCGTATTTCACGGAGTCAAAGCGAATCAGCGACCGCGATGTGCTGCTTGCGATCGCCGAAGCAACCGGGCTTGACCGGGCGGAAGCCGAGGAGGTGTTGGCAAGTGGTCGTTATACGGAAGAGGTGCGCCGCGATGAGGAAGAAGCAGCGGCGTTGGGCGTCCGCGGCGTACCGTTTTTCGTGCTGAATGGGAAGTATGCGATTTCGGGGGCCCAGCCGGTTGACGTGTTCCGGCGGGCGCTAGAGAAAGTATGGGAGGAAGAACAACAAGCTTCCCCGTTGCGGTCGTTGGCGGGTGAAGGCGGAATGTGCGCAGACGGAAGCTGCTCGATTGACTAGATCGCCTCAACCAAAAAGGAAAAGCCGGCTAGGGGTTTCTTAGCCGGCTTTTTTTGTTATTTTCACGGAGAAGCTTCTCGTTTAGTTAGATGAAACAAAAATGGGGAAGATTAACCGCGTTTCACAAACAGCGGCAAGTCCGTATGCCCCATGCCGCGGACGTAGACGAACAGCTGGCCTTTATGGTGGATTTCATGGTCCATTGCCAATTGCAGGAACTGAACTGTGGACATTTGCGTGCCAAAGATGGCAGTTAAATCAAGCGTCCGGTCGAAGTCGTCATCGCTCATCGATTCGATGAGCTGCCTCGTCTTTTCCGTATACGTTTCCGCCAGCTTGGCCAAATTCGTCTCCGGTTCCTCGATTTTTTGCCGGAACAGCGATAGATCGCCGTGTTTTGCCGTGTTAGCGAAATTGTAGAAGCTGAACAGCATATGCGTCGCCAGCTGCTTCGCTGTCATCGAGGTCGGCGTCGGTTTGTAATCATAATGCGCTTCGTCGATTTTGTGGATCAGTTCCATCGTGACATGGCGGTGGGAAAGGAAATATTGCACCCATTTTTTTGCGCGGGACATGGCTCTTCCTCCTTCTAGTTATGGAATTCTGTTTTCCATTTTACCATAAACATCTTCTCTATCGTCAGCGGGGAAGCTTGACCCGAAAGGTGGTCCCTTGGCCAGGGGTGCTATGGACATCGATTGTTCCGCCGTGAGCCGATACGAATTCTTTGGCAATGGCAAGACCCAATCCGGTTCCCCCGCGATTTCGCGTTCTGGCTTCATCTGTGCGGTAAAATCGATCGAACAAAAAAGGCAAATGCTCCGGCGCGATGCCGATGCCTGTATCTGAAACCTCTTGCTTTGGCTCATTTCCCTTAATGGCAATGGAAGAAATCCCCCTTATTCATTACAATGAAAGTAAATCATGAAAATCATGCACGCGAGGTAGTGGACAGGCGTCATGATGAAAAGGGGTGGGTAAAGATGGAACATCACTCTTCGTCCCATGTTCCGCGCATAAAAGTGCTCATCGCCGATGACAATCCCTTTGTCCGCGAAGGGCTGCGGATCATCTTAAGCACGTATGACGAGTTTGATGTCGCCGCGACTGTAGGCGATGGGAAAGAGGCAGTGGACTATTGTCGACATCATGAAGTTGATGTCGCGTTATTGGATGTGCGCATGCCGAACATGAATGGAGTGGAAGCGACAAAGCTTCTATGCGAGCAGACGAAGACAAAGCCGCTCATCTTGACGACGTTTGATGATGATGAATACATTCTAGACGCCATTCAATACGGTGCAAAAGGATATTTTTTGAAAAATACCGATCCGGAACGAATCCGCGAAGCGATCAAAGCGGTTTATCACGGCCAAGTGGTGATGCAGGAGATTGTGATGGACAAAATTAAGTCCAACTTAAAAGAAGAAACAGAAGCAGCCCCGAAAATCGATAAAAGCCTGTTTACGGAACGAGAGTTGGACATTATGGCGCTCATTGCGAAGGGGCTTTCGAATAAAGAGATTGCCAAACAGCTATTTCTCTCCGAGGGAACGGTGGCCAATTACATCACATCGATTTTGGACAAAACCGGACTGCAACATCGAACGCAAATTGCCGTTTATTATCTGACGGGAAAAGTCGGCTGAGGGGATGTTATGGAATCGCTGCTGATCATTTACAAGCTGATTGTATGGGGCTATGCGGCATTCGATTACATTTCATCGAAACAGAGAACGGGAGCGGGCTTTGTTCTAGTCTCTCTGATCTATTTTTGTCTTCAGCTGTTTGCCCTGATCGTTCGCCATATGAGTTGGAAAAGGGGAGCGGCGTTTGGTTCCGTTGTTCTTCTCGTTCTAGCCGCCGCCTTTGTGGAGCCGCTGTGGGCGTTGTTGCTGCCTCTCAATGGGTATGAGCTGGCCTCCGTGTATATCCACCGAGTTTGGGGGATCGGGGCGGTGTTGTTGACGCCGATGATTTGGCTTGATCCATCGGCGGGGAAATTATACGGCTTTGTGGCATTGTTCAGTTTTGTCAGCGTGACGGCAGTCAAGCGGCACATCGAGCGGATGGAACAACAAGAAGATCGTTTGGATCAAATGCGCAACGATTTGCATCGGCTGACAACGATTTGCATCGGCTGACAAGAAGGATCAGCGAATATCATCAATACATCAAGCAGTCGGAATATACGTTGCAGTTGGAAGAACGGAACCGTCTGTCGCAGCGCATCCATGACCAAATCGGCCACTCGCTCGCTGGAGCGCTCATTCAGATGGAGGCGGCCAAACGGTTGATGGATGGGGACCGCGACAAGGCGAAACAACTGTTGGAAAACGCCATCCATATTTCCAAAGAAGGCATGGAACATCGGTGAAAAAGCTCAATGAGATGGGATGCACGATCATTTATACAAGCCACTATATGGAGGAAGTGGAGGAGATTTGCACACGGATCGCCATCATTGATCATGGAAAGATCATCGCAGAGGGGACAAAGGAGCAGCTGGAAGCGATTATCACCGATACAAAAGATATTTGGCTGGAAATCAGGGGAATGGATCGGCTCAACAAGCAGCATCTTCAAGACATTCCCGGGGTCAAGGCGGTGCAATGTGAAGAAAATATGATCAAAATCAGTTCGGATATCAGTGTCAATAATTTAAACGAAATTGTGCAATGCCTGATCAATGACGGTGTCGAAATCCGTTCGCTTGAAGACAAATCACCGAACTTGGAAACGGTCTTTCTGGCGCTGACGGGGAGAAATTTGCGGGATTAGCTGTTTGGAGTGCCATCATGCGAGGGAGGTGCTTCTTTTGAATATTTTTCGCATTGCAGCCAAGGAAATCAAAAGCGATTTTCGTGATGTCCGGACGCTATTTTTTATGCTGCTGTTTCCGATCGTACTGATGTTCATCTTAGGAACAGCCCTTTCCAACACGTTTCACTGGACGATTTCCGTCGGAAAATCAATTTTTTGTTATATTTTGGAACTCCGTTGGCGGCGATCCTTTTGTCTTTGTTTGCGGCCGGGGGCAACCCTGTCAAGGAAGTTCGCATTGGAATCGTCAATGAGGATCAAGGACGGATTACCGATGATACGATCCGTTTTCTGAAAAGCCTTGATCATCTCTCCGTGAAAAGCGTGAAGTTATCAGCGGTCGATGAGCAAATCACCTCGCAAAAGATGGATGGCGTGCTGATTTTTCGCCAAGGGTTTTCCGAAAGCGTCCAGCACGGCCAGCCCCGGCCGATCGAACTTGTCTCGCTCAAGGGAGCGGAAATCACGATGTTCATCAAGTCGTACTTGCATGAATACATCGATCATTTGGCGACATTGGGGCGATTGGCCAATGGGGATCGCGATCTCTTTTGGAAGATGTATGAACGGTATCAACAAGCGCCGTTCCGCCTGTCCGTTCACTCGCTGTCCGACACAGCCAAACAAAAAGGGGTCACGTATCAAACGATCGGTTATTTGGTCATGATTATGTTGATGTCAGCGGGAAATTTGACGGAGATCATCATCAAAGAAAAAGAAGAGCGCACCTATTCCCGCTTATTGACGACGCCGATTCAGGCGAGAACGTATGTGTTATCGAATATCGTGGTGAATTTGTTGATGATGGCGGCACAAATCATCGTGACAATCGCGGCCATGAAGAACATCTTTCATATTGATCCTAATATTCCGATGTGGCAAATGGCCCTGGTGCTCCTGCTTTTCTCTTTATCCGCGATCGGCTTGTCTTTGATTACCGTGATGTTTGCGAACAGCTCTGCTTCCGCCGGGGCGCTGCAGCCATTGATTACCGTGCCGACATGTATGCTGGCCGGCTGTTTTTGGCCGGTCGAGCTGATGCCGAAATTTTTGCAAAAAGCGGCGTATTTTATACCGCAGCGGTGGGCGCTCGATTGTTTGGTAAAGCTGCAGGAGGGGCGCTCTTTCGGAAGTTTGTATTGGCATCTGTTGATTCTTCTCGCCTTTGCGCTGACCTTTTTCCTTCTGGCTGTTTACAAGTTCAGTCGAAGCCAACAGAGTGGACAGTTTGTATAATGCCTAGCGGTCTATGTTTTCTTGTATGGCTGTGTGGGGGGCTTTCATCATATCGAACAAGTCGATCAGCGGGAATGTCAGGTGCAGTCGTTTTTTTGACTGCGCCTTATTTGTTGGCCTTGGGGAAGTATCTATGGCATTTTGGAGTGCCACGCTTATGCTAACAGTGCCATATTCCGAAACGACGAAGGATGTGAAAGGAGAAGAAAGATGGTTAAAATTTTTCTCGATCCAGGTCACGGTGGGAACGATGCCGGCGCGGTCGGCAACGGGTTGTTGGAAAAAGACATTACGTTGTTTATCGCTCTCGAAATCAATCGTCTGTTGCAAAATGAGTATGAAGGAGTTTCCGTGCAGCTAAGCCGAACAAAAGATGAAACGGTGTCACTTGATGAGCGGACGGACCGTGCCAATCAATGGGGGGCGGATGTATACGTCGCGATTCACGTGAATGCTGGCGGCGGCACGGGGTATGAAGATTATATTTATAATCGGCTCGATGACGATTCGGCAACAGCCCGCATTCGTGATGCCATTCATGAAGAAGTCGTCAAAGCTACGGGATTTCGCGATCGTGGGAAAAAGAAAGCGAATTTTCATGTGCTGCGGGAGACCGCGATGCCAGCCGTGCTCACGGAGAACGGGTTTATTGACCGGGAAGAGGATGCAGGAAAACTGAATGATACCCGTTTTTTGCGCATGGTCGCCCGCGGGCATGTGAACGGGTTGGAGCGGGCGCTTGGGCTGCGGAAGAAACCGAATGCTCCGAACGATCCTCCGCCAAGCAGGCCGGACGAAGGAGGGGGACAGGCGCCAAGTGGGAGTGATTTGACGCGCGTCATCGTGGATGGGACGCAAGTCGGGGCATTTGCGGAGAAGGAAAATGTGCTGCGCCAAGTGGAGCGTTATTTAGGAAAAGCAAAATACATTGTGTTGGAGCGGATTGGAATGTAAATAAGAAAGGCTTGCCTAGTTTTCGCTGGGCGAGCTTTTTGTTTGTTTGTCTTGGTGAGCTCGCCGCTTCTTTCGCGATCTTTCCCTCATATGAGTATAGCGAAACACGCAAGGAGGGGAAGAATGTGTTCACCTATTCGATCGTGCAGCTCGCTCGCCGCCATGCAGCGCGGCTTGACCGTCCGCTTCGTCATGCGCTTGTCAATATGTATAAGCCCATGATGCGCATGCCGTGCATTTTCCATCGTTGGGTGGAGCGATGGCTGAGGAAATGGCGGACGCTTTCCGTCTTGATTGAAGTCGAAAATGCTGAAGGGATGGAGGCAGTGGCCAAGGCGGAACGCGATCATTTCCGTATGAAAGTACGCCACCATTTTCGCCATGTTCCCTTCTACAGCGCACGGGTGACGCCGGCAGCGATTGAGCAGCTGCTCGAGCATCCGAAAGTGAAAAAAGTGTACCTCAATCGGCAGGTCAAGGCGCTGTTAAACAATGCAGTCCCATCGGCCAATGCCAAACATGTGGCTGTCAACGGAACGGAGTTAAGCGGAAAAGGAGTGACGATCGCCATTGTCGACACAGGCATTTACCCGCACCCGGATTTGGAGGGGAGGATTGCTGCCTTTGTCGATTTTGTCAATGGGCGCACAACCCCGTATGATGACAACGGCCACGGTACGCATTGCGCCGGCGATGCGGCCGGAAACGGGCGCATGTCGGACGGGCTGTATGCCGGACCGGCGTATGAGGCAAGCCTCATTGGTATCAAGGTGCTCGACCGTTCGGGAAGCGGGACGCTCGAGACGATCATACGCGGCATTGAGTGGTGCATTGATTACAATAAGAAAAACTCGGCCAAGCGAATCCATATTATTTCCTTATCGCTTGGAGGGGAGCCGCAGCCGTTTCCGATAGAAAATGATGATCCGCTCGTGCAAGTCGCGGAGCGGGCGTGGGAGCAGGGCATTGTCGTCTGTGCGGCGGCAGGGAATGAAGGGCCGAATTATGGGACGATTTCAAGCCCGGGCATTAGCGACCGCATCATTACCGTCGGTGCTCTTGACGATCATGATACGGCGGCAACGCGCGCCGACGATGAGGTGGCGTCGTTTTCGAGCCGAGGGCCGACCGAGTATGGGGTGACAAAACCGGATCTCGTCGTTCCCGGGGTCAACATTATATCGCTTCGCGCCCCGCGTTCATTTCTTGACAAGATGAATAAGCAAAGCCGGGTCGGTGACCATTATATATCGATGTCCGGTACATCGATGGCGACGCCGATTTGCGCCGGCATTGTCGCGTTGATGCTTCAGGCCAAACCAAATGCAACGCCGGATGAAATCAAGCAGGCGTTAAAAGACGGCGCCGATTTGTGGAAAGGGCGCGACCCGAACGTATATGGGGCGGGTTACGTGAATGCGAAGCGGGCCATTGAGCAACTGCTGCAGCGCTAGAAAAAAGAGGGAGGCGATCATTGATCGCTTCCCTCTTCACGGTTATTGTAATCATATTTTGACGGATCGACCGGCTTGAAGCCTTTCGGTGTATAGAACCGGAGCAAATCGCCGTAAACAACCTTATCCGACAGGTCGAGCTTCGTGCGGATGATTTGTTCGAGACGTTGAATCTCCGGCGTTTCTTCAAGCGGCTCGCCCGTTTTCGTATCATAGTACTTGCCGTTGACCGCTGTCACGGTTGGCGTTACGAAGTCACCGTTGCGGAACGGGATGATTTCTTGATGGTCCGGCGACAACAAGTCCGTTCCGAAGTGGACGTAATTTTTCGTGTCGATGCCAAGCAAATGCAGCAAAGTCGGCAACAAATCGATTTGGCCGCCAAACTCGTGAATGACGCCGCCTTTTATGCCCGGCACGTGGATGAACAGCGGCACCCGCTGCAATTGCGCATGTTCATACGGCGTAATTTCTTTTCCTAAAATTTGCGCCATGGCTTTGTTATGATTTTCCGAAATGCCGTAATGGTCGCCGTACAAAATGATGACCGAGCGGTCGTACAGACCGGATTTTTTCAAGTAATCAAAGAACTCTTTGACGGCCTCATCCAAGTAGCGGGCCGTTTGGAAGTAACGGTCGACCGAGTCGTCTCCCGTCGTTGCCGGCGGGATTGTGGCATCTTCCTCGCTGATCGGGTACGGGAAGTGGTTCGACAGTGTAATAAATTTCACATAGAACGGCTCTTTCAACGTTTCCAACAGCGGGATCGACTCCCGGAAGAACGGTTTGTCTTTCAACCCGTAGTTCAAGACGTCCTCGTCGTTCATATCATAGTAGCTGGCGTCAAAGAAATGATCGAACCCGAACGATTTGTAAATTTCATCGCGGTTCCAGAACGATTTGTAGTTGCCGTGGAAAACCGCGCTTGTGTAACCGTATTGGCGCAAAATGGCAGGAGCCGCATGGTACGTATTTTGCCCTTTCGTCGTGAAGACAGCCCCTTGCGGCAGGCCATAGAGCGAGTTTTCGAGCATAAACTCTGCGTCCGATGTTTTCCCTTGACCCGTTTGATGGAAGAAGTTATCGAAATAGAATGTGTTCGGATCGCGGGTGAGCGAGTTTAAGAACGGGGTGACTTCTTCACCGTTCAACTTATAGTTAATCACAAAGTTTTGCAGCGACTCTAAATGAATGTAAATGACGTTTTTCCCTTTCGCCACGCCGAAATATTTCGGGTTCGGTTTGGCATACGTCGCCTGCACATAGTTCAGCACGGTCGTGATGTCGCTTTTGTTTGCGAACGCCCGCTGCGTCGATGATTTCATGCTTTGGAACGCATCGTAAATCAAATAGTTGTACACGCCTAAATATTTGACGATATAGTTGCGGTCGAACGTTCTTGTCAAGAGCTGCGGGCGGTCGGTCTCAGCGAGCGCCAAGTTGATGCTGAACATAAGAATGGCCGAAGCGAAAATGGCGCCTTTTTTGAATCGGCCGGCCTGCACTTCCGGGAGCGAGAATCGCTTCGAGAAAACGATCACCGCCAAAATGATCGTATCCAAGAAATAGAACACGTCATACCAGCGGAGCAACTCCCAAATGCTTCTGCCGAGATCGCCGAAGTTTTTCGTTTGCGTCAACGTCGGGAATGTAATAAAATCGCTGAAAAAACGATAATAAACGATATTGGCGTATAGAATGAACGATAAGATGAAATTAATAATAATGATCCATTTGTACACACGCGTTTCCTTGGCCAACAGCGCCAACCCAAGGAAGAATACCGCCGAGCTGATCGGGTTGATGAACAATAAAAACTCCTGCATGGAGTTGCTGATGCCAAGGTTAAATTCCGCTAAATAGGCGGCGTACGTCTTCAACCAAAATAAGAGCACGGCAAAAATAAAAAAGCCAATGTATTGGTTAGGGAGAGAACGACATTTTTTCAACCATTTTTCCCAAATTGCCTTCACGTCCTCTTCTCCTCCTTTGCCTCGTATTCTTAACGATGCTTCTATGTTTATATCAACAGCCGTTGCCCACAGCAACAAACATTTTATTCTTACATGATTTTACATCGGAACGTCTCCATGTCAAGTAGCATAATACGTCTGTTGCCAAAAGTCAATGGAATGTTTTTATGGGACTGGTGCAAGCCCCCTTCCGCGCTTCAATGCCTGTGTGGTCCCAGTCGGACTGCCATTTGCCATTCATATAGACGAACGGAGACGGAAAAGGTTTCAATGCATCCACATTCTTGAAGTCGGTGGCCATGCCCTTTATCCATTTTATTATGCAGAAAGAATGTTATGATGAAAATGGTTTAGAGTACCCGAACAAGCTTGTTTTTGGTATATTTTTTCTATGCATCATCCACAACTATAAAGAGGCGATTATGTGAGCGAGGGGGAAGGGATGGGGCTTTGAATGCGAACCGTAAATTTTTCGATCCGCCGAAAGTATTAGTGTCCGGCTTTGCCTTGATTATTTTGGTTGGAGCTTTCTTGTTGATGCTGCCGACGGCGACCGTTGACGGAAAAGGACTTCCGTTTTTAGACGCCTTGTTTACGGCGACGTCTGCTACGTGCGTGACCGGACTTGTTGTGGTTGATACGGGGACGACGTTCACGTTGTTCGGCCAGCTGGTCATTTTAGCGCTGATCCAAGTGGGCGGGCTTGGATTTATGACATTTGCTACGTTGTTTGCCTTTTTGCTCGGCAAGCGGATTTCCTTGAAAGAGCGGTTGTTGCTGCAAGAGGCGCTCAATCAGCTGAGCATCGAAGGGATTGTTCGGCTCGTGAAACGCATTCTCGTTTTTACCGTCGTCATTGAGGGCATCGGCGGATTGCTGTTGGCGATTCGTTTCTCGTTCGATATGCCGTTTTGGAAAGCCGTGTACTTTGGGTTCTTTCATGCGATTTCCAACTTTAACAACGCCGGCTTTGACTTGATGGGCGAGTTTCGCAGTTTGACCGGCTATGTGGAAGATCCGGTCGTGAGCCTTGTCGTGCCGATTTTAATTATACTGGGCGGCATCGGATTTATTGTCATGAATGAAGTGTATGAGTACCGGCAAACACGGCGGCTGTCTCTTCATACGAAGGTGGTGGTCATCACGACCGCATGGCTGGTGTTTGCCAGCATGGCGCTGATATTGCTGCTGGAGTGGAACAATCCGAAGACGATGGGGCCGCTGTCGCTCTCAGGCAAGTTTTTGTCCGCGTTTTACCAAGCGGTCACTCCGAGAACGGCGGGCTCGAATACGCTTAACATCCCGGATTTGACGCAACCGACGCTGTTTTTGATCGTTTTTCTCATGTTTGTCGGCGCTTCCCCGGGTTCGACGGGCGGAGGAATCAAAACAACGACATTTACGACCTTGCTCGGCGCGGTTTGGTCGCAAATCCGCGGGAAGGAAGACGTCATTTTGTTCCGAAAACGAATCGTCTACGATACGGTATACAAGTCGCTGACCGTGACGATGAGCGGATTGTTTGTCGTCATGCTTGTGACGATGGTGTTGACGATTACCGAAAAGGGAAAAGACTTTTTCATGATTTTATTCGAAGCGACATCGGCGTTTGGGACTGTTGGACTATCGATGGGATTAACCCCTGAATTGTCTCCGCTTGGAAAAGCGATCATTATTTTCACGATGTTTGCCGGCCGCGTAGGCCCGTTGACGATCGCTTATGCGGTCACGCTGCGCCGTCAGCCCGATCCGTTCCGCTATCCGAAAGGGAAAATGATGATTGGATGAGTGAAAAACAGAAAAATGTCGGGAGCGTGAGCGAAGGGAAAATAATAAAGAAAAAATAAGCCCAAAAGCCCAGAAACTCGCTGTTTTCCTCCTTTTTCAAGGTTGGCGGAGGGACAAGCAAAGGGGTAAGATATGGAAGCAAGAATAACTTGATACGATGCGCTGAATCCGGCATGGAGCGGGGGACCCGATTTGGCAGCGTCTGCTGTCTTGGGGTGAATCCGATCAGGAAGGGCATCTCTCCAAGCCCGAACCCGACAGCTAACCTCGCAAGCGCTTTGGGGAGGGACGAGTATGGCCTTAGAACATTTGTAGCCGTTGAGTGCGTCCTCAGCGGTTTTTTCTTTTGAATCGATGAGTCAACTCTATATGCTGCTTTAGGGAGGAATGGAAGCATGGCTTCCTTAAAACGTTTGTTGATTGGGAAACCGATGGAAACGAAACAGTTGAAACATGAAAAATTGCCTAAGTGGAAGGCATTGGCCGTTTTTTCTTCCGATGCCCTGTCATCGGTGGCTTACGCGACGGAAGAAATTTTGCTTGTGCTTGCTTTATTAGGGACAAGCGTCTTTTTCTATTCGCTGCCGATCGCGGTGGCGATTTTAGTATTGCTCTTGTTAGTGACGTTGTCGTATCGGCAAATTATTTACGCGTTTCCGTCTGGAGGCGGGGCGTATGTTGTCGCCCGCGACCATTTGGGGACGAAAATCAGTTTGGTGGCTGGGGCGGCGCTTATGATCGATTATATCTTGACCGTCGCTGTCAGCATCAGCTCCGGCGTCGCCGCGTTGACATCGGCGTTTCCGGGGTTGCTGTCATGGAAAGTGGAGCTCTCTGTCGCTCTTGTCTTGCTTTTGATGGTGCTCAATTTGCGGGGCATTACCGAATCCGCGACGGTTTTCGCCTATCCGACGCATGTGTTCATTGGCTTCGTTCTTGTGATGATCGTGGTTGGAGGGTGGCAGTTGTGGCATGAAGGATGGCATGGGTTTACGATGCATGAGCATGCGTCAACCGCTCACATGTTTGCGTCCGGTTACAGCTTGTTTATTTTGCTGCGCGCCTTTTCGTCGGGATGTTCGGCGATGACCGGGGTCGAAGCGATCAGCAACGGCGTGCCGGCGTTCCGGCCGGACAGCTCGAAAAATGCCGCGATTACAATGGGGTGGATGTCCGTGCTGCTTGGCACGATGTTTTTAGGCATCACCGTGTTGGCGGCAGGGTTTGGTGTTACCCCGACTGAGCATCAGACGGTCATTTCGCAAATTGGGCGCCATGTGTTTGGGAATGGTCTTTTGTTTTACTTGTTTTAGCTGGCGACGATGCTCATTTTAGTGCTCGCAGCCAATACGAGTTTTGCCGGGTTTCCACAGCTGACATCGATTATGGCAAAGGACGGTTTTTTGCCGAGAAGCTTGGCGGCCCGAGGCGATCGCCTCGTGTTTTCCAATGGCATCATTTTATTGAGCGTGTTGGCGATCTTGTTGATCATTGTTTTTCATGCGGAGACTCATTCACTTATCCCGCTTTACGCGGTCGGCGTATTTCTTTCCTTTACCATCGGTCAGAGCGGGTTGATTAAAAAATTATGGAAACGGGAAGAAGGACGGAAGATCGGCGTGCTGCTTACCGTTGGAACGGGAGCGGCTGTCACCGGGATGGTCACGCTCGTCACGATGGTCGCCAAATTTACGCAAGGAGCCTGGATCGTTATCGTGGCGATTCCGTTGTTTGTCTGGATGTTCAGCCGAATTCATGAACATTACAAAAAACTTGGCGAGCAGCTGCGGCTTGACGAACGGGAGTGGCAACAGCGCGAGAAAATGTTGAAACCAAAAGTCATTATTCCCATTTCCGGCGTCAGCAAAGTTGTCGCCCAATCCGTTCAGTACGCTCGCAGCATTTCCGACGACATTACGGCACTGTCGATTATTTTCGACGAAAAAGACGAACAAAAGCTGCGGCAAAAGTGGGAGAAGTTTTATCCGGACATTCCGTTGAAAGTCATCTATTCACCGTACCGAACCATTTTGTCGCCATTGTTAGAATACATCACGAAAGCGGAAAAAGAAGCAGACCGCGCGCCGGTGACAGTACTCTTGCCACAATTTATTGTGAAAAAATGGTGGCATACATTTTTGCATAACCAAACAGCCATCATCTTGCGCTTTTTCTTGATCATGAAAAAAGATGTTGTCATTGCGACATTGCCGTATCATTTGCGGGAATAATGTCGAGAAAAGGGGAAACATTTCCCCGGAAATCGATGCGTGTCGAATGGCAAGAAAGTCCCCTCTCCGTACGGAATTGCATATCGTACGGCAGGGGGGATTCCTATGTGGTTATGGGTGTCCATGATTTTGCTCGCTTTCAGCGTGAGCATGGACAGCTTGAGCGTAGGCATTACGTATGGAATGGGTGGTGTCCGTTTTTCCTGCTTTTCGTTGGCGCTTATTGCATGCATGTCTGGAATGATGGTGTTTGTGTCTATGAACATCGGCCGTCTGTTGGCGCTTGTTTTGCCATTGCAAGTTGAGAGAGGGCTTGCTTCGGTCATTCTCATGGCGCTTGGCGGTTGGGCGATTTATAACGTCTATAAGCCAAAGGGAGACGGAAGCGATTCCTCTATGGAATGTGATGGAACAGGGGAGGCTAACCGATTCAGCGGCGCTGTTCAAGTATTGAAACGGCCTGAACTTGGGGATCTTGATCGTTCAGGCACGATCAGCCAAAAAGAAGCGTTGTTGATCGGGATCGCTTTGTCGATGGATTCATTTGGCGCCGGGATCAGTTCGTCGCTTTTGCATTTCCCGCCGCTTTCGTTTTCCCTGTTGGTTGGCGTATTTACTCTCATGTTCATCCGAGTCGGCTTATCGTTGGGGTACATGGTGTCGAAAACGGGAATCATGAAAAAGGCGACAATGCTGCCTGGGGTTGTGTTGATTGTCCTAGGGTTGATCAAATTATTTCGGTGACACCATTTTGGCGGCTCGTTCGTAATTCAAATGTGAAAATAGGTTGATGAAAAAGGAGAGAGGTCCGATGTGGAAAAAGTTTTTATCGAAATTCGGCATTGGCGCTGCCAAAGTGGATCTCGTGCTGCATCGCCCTCATGTGCGCCTTGGTGAAACGTTGGAAGGGGAATTTTTGCTGGAAGGTGGTTCGGTCGCCCAACACATTCGGAACCTAGATGTCGTATTGCAATTGGAGGTGCACGCGGAAGGAAAGGCATATCGCCGAACCGCAGCGGTGATCCCGGTCGCTTCCTCGTTTACGATTCAGCCCGGTGAGCGGAAAGTGCTCCCGTTTTCGTACGCACTGCCGCTCCATTTGCCGATCAGCCGCCCAACGGTCCGTTATACGTTCGTCACCCGGCTCGATATTGCCGATGGGGCGGATGCATATGACCAAGACGCCATTCACATTTTGCCGCCGACGGCCTTGGAGCAAGTGTTTTCCGCTTTGGCCGCCCTGGGATTCCGGGAGAAAGCGACATCCGGAAGCATTACGCCGCATGGCCAGGAATTTGCGTTCTTCCCGACGAGCGAATTTCAAGGGATCGTCCAAGAAGTCGAGTTTTTTGCCCTCGTCGAGGGAGAAGGGGTGCGTTTGTATATGGAGATCGACGTCCGCCACGGCTTTGGCGGGGAACGCGAAATGAAACGGGAGCTGTTGATCACTCATGAACAGCTTCGCGATTCGGCGACGGCAGCCCGTCTGCTTCGAGAAGCCATTGAAGAGGCGGTGCGGGCGGCCGGGGCGTTCGGCCAGCTGAGCGGGCATCCATTGGCAACGCCGCATTCGCCAATCTATAGCCATCCAGTAGGCCATTATCCACCCGTCCATCATTCGCATCATGGCGGACACGGGTGGGCTGGTGCCATTGGTGGGTTTGCGGCCGGGATGCTGGCGGGAATGGTGGCGGAAGAGTTGCTTGACGATGTGATCGATGATGTCGCTGACGGGTTGGACGTGGATGATTGGTTTGATGGCGGCGATGGATTTGATGGGGGAGATTGGCTGTAATGATGATATGGAAGGTGCTTCGCATTTCGCGAAGCGCTTTTTTGCTGATGCGGATGTCTTGTACAACGGTGACCGTTTCTCCTTAGTGGGCATATACAATAAATGGAAAAATAAAACAAGGAGGAAACAAAATGAATGATACGTACGGTCATCGCCATTTGGCTTGGCATGAAACGTTGGAGCTGCATGAATTGATCGCTTTTCAGGCCAACGCGTTAATGAAAATGAAAAGGGCTGTCGGCAAGATCGACTGTCCTGAGTTGAAAGGGCTTTATACGGAAACGATTCAAGGATTGGAAACGAACTTGCGCGAGCTGCTTGCCTTCATTCCGGCGGCACCTATGATGGAAGAAAGCCGCGACCATGATGATGGCGACCGCGCCTTGCACGCTGGCGACTTGCTTGGCTTTTCAAAAACGGCAGTGCGCAATTATGCTGCTGCCATTACCGAGGCGGCGACGCCGGTGCTGCGCAAAACGTTTGTCAAACATCTGCTCAAAGCCATTGACACGCACGAAAAAGCGTTCAACTATATGTATGAACGCAGTTATTATCCAGCGTACGATCTTGTCCAGCTCCTTCACAACGACGTCCGCAACGCGCAAAAAGCGTTGTCGATGGGATATGAACGATAACAGAAACGAGCCGCTCCCGCCAAGTGGAGCGGCTTCTTTCATTGCGGCGGGGAGGAGCGGATGGACCGACGGCGAATACATAAAAGCGGAGAAACAGCTAAGCCTAATGGAGCTAGAAGAGAGGAAAGATCATAAACGAAGGAGGCGTCATCGGTGCGTTACTATATCGTTTTTGATATTGGCGGCACATATGTCAAACATGCCGTCATGAACGAGCATGGCGACTTTTTCGAAAAGGGGCGTTACCGTTCGGAGCGGCATGACTTTCATCAATTTCGCGATGACTTGCTTAACGCCGTCCGCCAGGCGCAGGCGAACTATGAACTTTCCGGCATCGCGATCAGTTCCGCAGGAAGCGTTGACAGCGATCTTGGCATCATCGGCGGAAGCAGCGCATTGCCGTGCATTCACGGCCCAAACTTTAAAGAAGTATTCGGCGGAGCGACGGGCCTGCCGGTGGAGCTGGAAAATGATGCGAACTGTGCGGCGCTCGGCGAATTATGGAAGGGAGCGGGCCGGGGCTGCCGCGACATCGCCTTTGTCATCGTCGGCACCGGCATCGGCGGAGCAATTGTGAAAGACGGACGCATCCATAAAGGGGCGCATTTGCACGGCGGGGAATTTGGCTATATGTTGATGGATGTCCGTTATGCAAACGGAACCCTTGAATGCAAAACATGGAGTGAACTGGCGGCGACGAGTGCGCTGATCCGGATGGCGGCTGAGGAAAAGGGGATGCCGGAGAGGGAGCTGGACGGAGAAAAAGTATTTGCGTTGGCCGAGAGAGGCGATGAAGCCGCGCAAAAGGCCATTGACCGGTTTTATTTTTCATTGGCCCAAGGGATTTTTAACTTGCAGTACGCATACGACCCGGAAAAAATCATTTTGGGCGGGGCCATTAGCAGCCGCCCCGATTTCGTCGACGAAATCAACAAGCGGCTTTCGGTGTTATTGTCGCTCGTTCCAATTGCCAAAGTCCAGCCGGTGGTGGAGACGTGCCAATTCAAAAACGATGCGAACTTGCTCGGCGCTTTGTATCATTACTTAGAGCGGCGCGGGGAGCTGGGGGCAGGCCTATTTCCGCCCGCTGACTGATGACTGACGCTCTTCCCGGCATCACACCCATCCAAAAACGTGCGGGTAGTAGAAACGAATGATTTGTAGTACAATAGAGCAGGCACGGCCGAAGCAGGGTGTTATTTCGCCCGCCCGGCCCATATGTATAGAAAGGACGACCCCGCGCAGAAAGGATGGAAGGACATGCACTGGATGGAATTATGGAAGGCGATCATTTTAGGAATGGTCGAAGGGCTGACCGAGTTTGCCCCGGTTTCCTCGACCGGCCATATGATTATGGTCGACGATCTTTGGCTGAAATCCACAGAGTTTTTAGGCAAGTACGCGGCGAATACGTTTAAAGTCGTCATCCAGCTCGGCTCGATTCTAGCCGCTGTGGTCGTGTTTAAAGACCGATTTCTCGACTTGCTTGGCGTTCGCGGCCGCCATCCGGGCGGACATCCGCGCCTTAACCTCATTCACGTCATCATTGGCCTGCTGCCGGCTGGGGTGCTCGGCGTCTTGTTTGAAGATTACATCGATGAACATTTGTTTTCGACCAAAACGGTGCTGATCGGCCTTGTGCTCGGCGCGTTGCTCATGATTGCCGCCGACCAATTCGCCAAAAAAGCCGCGCGGACGCAGACGGTCGACCAAATTACGTACAAGCAGGCGTTTTTTGTTGGTTTGATGCAATGTTTATCCTTGTGGCCCGGCTTTTCCCGCTCCGGCTCGACGATTTCTGGCGGGGTGCTTGTCGGCATGAGCCATCGCGCCGCCGCCGATTTCACGTTCATTATGGCTGTTCCGATCATGGCTGGGGCGAGCGGGCTGTCGCTGTTGAAAAACTGGCAATACGTCACCACCGCCGATATTCCGTTTTTCATCGCCGGTTTTTTGAGCGCCTTTGTCTTCGCCTTGCTCGCGATTCGCTTTTTCCTTGAGCTCATCAACCGCATCCGCCTCGTGCCGTTTGCCGTGTATCGGATCGTGCTGGCCATTGTCATTTATTTCTTATACTTCTAGTCGTGCCGCCTGGCGGGGTTGTTCCGCCGGGCGGTTTTCTGGTTGGGGGAAGGAAATGGAAAGAGAAAAAATTTGAATAAAAATAACCCGTAGTGCTAGCTGAGTGCTAAGACTGAGCCAGCATCACAATTCCAGTACAACATCAAGAAGATATCGATCTCTTGTGCGACCATGTGTTCCGTATCAACCGTTATCGGCTTGAGCCGGTGTAAAGGAGAGAAGGCTCGTTGTGTGGTGATGAAAACAAAACGAGGCGATGCCGAAAAACGGCCGTGGTTGGCCGCATCGGGCATCGCCTGTTTTTACCGGCGGGCGGGGGCTTGAATGATTGCAAGCAGCGTTTGCAGCGGATCGCTCGCGCCGGCTTTCTCCATGTTTTTTTGGTAGCGGTCTTTGTTTTCGTATAGGCGGTGAATGGCGGCTTGCAGCGATTCGTTCGTCAAGTCCTCTTCCATCAGCACTTCCGCATAGCCTGCTTTTTCAAACGAACGGGCGTTAAGGATTTGGTCGCCGCGGCTTGCCGCTTTCGAGAGCGGGATGAGCAGCATCGGCTTGCGCAAGGAGAGCAGTTCGAAAATGGCGTTCGCCCCGGCGCGGGAGACGACGATGTCGGCCAAGGCGAGTAAGTGGGGCAGCTCTTCGTTGACGTATTCGAACTGTTTGTATCCTTTTTGGCCTGCGAGGCTCGGGTCGATGTTTCCTTTGCCGCAAATGTGGATGATGTCAAATTCGGCAAGAAGCGTCGATAGGTTGGCGCGCAAGGCGTCGTTAATTTTTTTCGAGCCTAAGCTGCCGCCCATCGCCAGCAAGACCGGTTTTTTTCCGTCGAACTGGCACATCTTCCTCCCTTGTTCGGCGTTGCCATCCTTCAACTCTTCGCGGACGACGGCGCCGACGTAGACGGCTTTATCGGCATTGACGTATTGCTTCGTTTCCGGGAAGGTGAGGCAGATTTTTGTCGCAAACGGCATAGCGATTTTGTTCGCAAGCCCCGGGGTTAAGTCAGATTCATGGATCACCGACGGCACACCGTTCAGCCAAGCGCCGAGAATGACGGGAACGGAGACGAATCCGCCTTTTGAGAAGACGACGTCCGGTTTTTCTTTTTGGATCAGGCGGTACGCCTGCCAAACGCCTTTCAGCACGTTGAATGGATCTTTAAAGTTTTTCCAGTCAAAATAGCGGCGCAGTTTTCCGGTCGAAACCGAATAGTACGGGACGCCGTCGATGCGGCCGATAATCTCCCGTTCAATCCCTTGATGAGATCCGATGTAAACGATATCCCATCCCAGCTCTTTCAATTTCGGGATGAGGGCGACGTTGACCATCACGTGGCCGGCTGTGCCGCCGCCGGTTAAGATGATTTTTTTTCGCAATGCGGATCACCTGTCTTTTTTTAATCGCTCGTGTATCGTTATGTATTATAGCAGATTCCACTTAGCTTCGGGAGGAAACCAAGCGGTGGCGTTTTTCGTATAGTAAGAAAACTGGACGGTCTGCATGAAATTTTCATGATTTTCTTTTCGATTTCTCATTTGTTTGTTATATGATAAAACATCTGCAGCGTGATGATCTCGAATATAGAAAGTTCATTTTTCTATTTTCAGAGAGAAGAAATATTGGTAAAGTACAATCAAGAGGTGAATGCCATGTGGGTTTGGCTGTTCGTTTGTTTCATTGTGGGAATTGCCATTTATGGCATTGTACCGACGATCATCATTCGCAAAAAGCGGGTGCGTTTGTTTCGGGAGGGGACGGCATCCGATTGTCTGGCGCTGACGTTTGATGACGGCCCCGACCCGTATTATACGCCAAAGTTGCTTGATTTATTAAAGAAATATGGCGTGAAGGCGACGTTTTTCGTTGTCGGCCGCAAAGTCGAGCGCTATCCGGATATTGTGCGGCGGATGGCCGAAGAAGGCCATGAAATTGGGATTCATAATTACCGCCACATCAGCAATTGGCTGTTGCCGCCGCTTTGGTTGGATTGGGGGGTGCGCCGCGCCGCCGCGGCGATTGAGCGGGCGACGGGCCAACGCCCGGTGTATTACCGCCCGCCGTGGGGGCATTTTAACGCTTGGACGCCGATCGTGCAAAAGCGGTATACAACGGTGTTATGGTCGCATATTCTTGGCGATTGGAATGAAAGAATTGGTACAATGGAATTGTTCCGCCGCTTGCGTTCGTCCATACGCGGCGGGGCGGTGATTGTGCTTCATGACAATGGGGATGCGTTAGGTGCTGACAAACGCGCGCCAGAGCAAATGTTGTCAGCGCTCGAGCTGCTGTTTAAGGATGAAGCAGCGAAAAAGATGCGTTGGGTGACGATTACGGAACTGAGAAATGTGCAAACTAATACACAAATCTCGGCGATGTAGCGGGGGAGCTATGGATACAAGCGTATGGTTGCCGTATGTCCAGTCATATGGATATGTGATGCTGTTTTTATTTTTGTTTTGCGGCATTGTCGGCATTCCGGCGCCGGAGGAAAGCTTGCTCTTTTTGGTCGGCGTGATGGTTGCCAAGGAGCAGTTGCTGCTTGGACCGTCGCTCGCTTCATGCTGGGGCGGGGCGATGGCCGGCATGGTGACGGCATACGGCGCCGGCCGGTGGTGGGGGGCGCCGTTTGTGCAAAAGTACGGCAAGTGCGTCGGAATTACGGCTGAACGTTGGGAGCGGGCTCGCCGCTGGTTTGGCCGCTATGGCAAATGGGGGATTTTGTTCGGCTGCTATGCTCCCGGGGTGCGGCAAATTTGCCCGTATATGGCGGGAGTGAGCCGGTTTCCGTTCGGGCCGTTTTTGTTGCTGTCGGCGCTTGGAACGGCAGGTTGGGCAGTTCCGTTGACCGCGGCGGGGCTTTGGCTCGGCCAGCGCATCCATATCCCCCTGATTTCTTTTCCGCTTGCCGGTTTGGCGTTGTTTTTGCTTTTTTTGCTTGCGGCATGGGTTGGGCAGCGGAGGCGCAAAAAATCTTTCGAAAGCTAAAGGGTGCGATCGATGATGAAAGTATTGTTTTTGCCGCTGTTTCAAATGAATACGGGACACCATAAAGTAGCCGATACGTTGATGGATTTTTTGCGCCGCCAGTTTCCGNCGGTCGAAAGCAAAAAGATCGATTTTTTGAGCTATTGCAATGAACTGATGGAAAAAATGGTGTCAGAGGCCTACTTGCGCTGGATTCGCTCGCATCCTGCTTCGTACCACCGTGTGTACAAAACGCTGATGTACCAAGAGCCGCCCCGGTTTGAGTTCATTTCGTTTGAGCCATGGCTGCCTTATTTTGAAAGCAAAATGAAAAAGATGGTGGAAGAAGAACGGCCGGATTTAATCGTCTGCACCCATTCGTTTCCGTCGCGCATTTTGCAGCGGCTGAAGCGAAAACGGGTGCTGACGGTTCCAGTTGTCAATGTCTACACCGACTTTTTTATGAACAGCATCTGGGGGAAACGGTTTATTGACTATCATTTTGTTCCCCATCAAGAGGCGAAATGGGAGCTGATCACGAAGTACGGGGTTGACAAAGGACGCATCATCGTCACTGGTATCCCAGTGCACGATGTGTTTATGAATCGGTCGGAAGCGAGACGCAAGCGGCAGCCTGCTCATGTGCTTGTCGCCGGTGGAAACCAAGGGCTTGGCAATATGCTGGCGTTTTTGCGGGCGGCCCGCACGTCAACGTTGTTCCGCTATTCGGTGCTGTGCGGCGCCAATCGCCAGCTGTACGAGGAAATCGCCAGCTGGCAGCTGCCTCATATCCGGCCGCTTCCATACATCGCTGACCCGGAAGAGATGAATCGGCTGTATGAAGAGGCGGATGCCGTCATTACGAAACCAGGCGGGGTGACGGTCAGCGAGTTGCTTCATAAGCGCATTCCGATTTTTACGATCGATTGCTTGCCTGGGCAGGAGCGCATCAATTTGCAATATTTACAGCAAAATGGTCTCATTTATCATTTGGTCGGGCCAGAAAGCGGCGAGCAGCACATGCTTCGCCTGTTGATGGATGACGTGGAGAAAAACCGGCTTTTCCGCCGTGTGTCCGATTATTTTGCCGGCGTGGAAAAAACGGGGCAAGAAGCGCTCGCCGAAGTGGTAGCGGCCATGCCGCAACGCATGGCTTGGCGCGTGTTGCATCCGTAGCGACAGAAGGTGTCCCAAAACGGTCGGGGCACCTTTTCTTATTCCTGTATATACGTGTAAAACAAATGCTGGAAAACGATATGTTGTGCTTTGTTGAAAGAAGAATCACCTTTTTAGACACCCTCACTTTTTTGTTCCTAATCGCTTATGGGGGGTGGCGAAACAACCTGCATCGTACATATAAAATATCAGACCGTTGGGCGCGAAACGTGTTACAATAGGAACGATGGCCAAGGAAAGAGGAGGAACGATGATGAAAACGAAAGTTGGCGTGTTATACGGCGGCAAATCACCGGAGCACCAAGTATCGTTGTCGACGGCGATGGCGGTGATGAACGCCATTGATCCTCATAAATTCGATGTCATTCCGATTTATATTACACCGGAAGGTCAATGGATCAAGGGCGAACAGTTGACCGGACCGATCGAGGAAATCAAGCAGCTGCAATTCACTTCGGCGGCGACCGCCTTGATTCCGGTTTCCTTGAACCAAGTTCCGGCTGCCGATTCGGCTGCGGGAGGAAACGAGGAAACGATCGATGTCATTTTCCCGCTTTTGCATGGGCCGAACGGCGAAGACGGAACGGTGCAAGGGTTGCTTGAGATATTGAACATTCCGTATGTCGGCAACGGGGTGCTTGCTTCCGCGGTCGGCATGGATAAGGTGATGATGAAAAACTTGTTTGCGCAGGCCGGGTTGCGCCAAGCAAAATATATCGCCGTGACGAAGTACGATTGGCAAAAAAGCGGCGAGACGGTGTATGACCGGATCGAACGAGAGCTTGGCTACCCGTGCTTTGTCAAGCCAGCCAACGCCGGTTCGAGCGTCGGCATTTCCAAATGCAAGCAGCGCGGCGATTTAAAAGCCGCATTTATCGAGGCATTTCAGTATGACCGAAAAATTATTATTGAAGAGGCGATTGTCGGCCGCGAAATTGAAATCGGCGTGATCGGAAATGATGAGCCGATTTGTTCGGTCGTTGGCGAAATTGTTCCCAAAAAGGAATTTTACGACTATGAAGCGAAATACGAAGACGGGCAAACCGAATTGATCATCCCAGCGGACGTAACGAAAGAACAGTATGAGACGATCAAACAAATGGCCATTACGGCGTTTCAGGTGCTGGATTTGTCTGGACTTGCGCGCGTCGATTTTTTCCTCGCCGAAGATGGCGCTGTTTATATCAACGAAGTAAACACGATGCCAGGCTTTACGCCATACAGCATGTTCCCGCTTCTTTGGCAGCACAGCGGTGTGCCGTACCCGGAGCTGATTGAACGGCTTATCGCGCTCGCATTGGAACGACATCAAGAAAAGCAGACGATCACGTACACGTTCAAAAAAGAAAAGAGGTGAGAGCCGATGATCAAACGGACAGTGCGGCAAATCGCCGAAATGGCTGACGGACAGTGTTTAAAGCCGGAATGGGAGAATATGGTCGTAAGCGGTGTGTCAACCGACACAAGGACGATCCAAGCCGGCAACTTGTACGTTCCGTTGCGCGGTGCGACCTTTAACGGCCACGATTTCGTGCAAGAAGCGGTGCAAAAAGGAGCCGCCGCCGTACTGTGGGCGGAAAGGGAAGGAACGCCGCCGGAAGGTGTGCCAGTGGTCGTTGTGGATGATACGCTTTTGGCATTGCAGCGGCTCGCCGCCCGCTACCGCGAGCAGCTTGGAATGAAGGTGATCGGCGTCACTGGCAGCAACGGCAAAACGACGACGAAAGATATGATTGCCGCGCTGCTTTCAACCCACTATCGAGTGCAAAAGACCGAAGGGAACTTGAACAATCACATCGGCGTGCCGCTGACGCTTCTTTCGCTTGACGAAGGGACGGAGATGGCCGTTGTCGAAATGGGGATGAGCGGGTTTGGCGAAATCGAGCGGCTGACCATGATCGCCCGTCCGGACGCAGCGGTCATCACGAATATCGGAGAAGCACACTTGCAGGAGCTCGGGTCGCGGGAAGGCATCGCCAAGGCGAAGTTGGAAATTTTGGCGGGTTTGCACCATGATGGTTTATTCGTCTACCACGGCGATGAGCCGCTCTTGACGGAGCGCGTGCCGAAGTTGCCGCTTCCCCGCCATGTCGTGACGTTCGGGGCGGGCGAACAGAACGATTACTATCCGACCGATGTGCGCATTGAAGCGGGAGGAACATCGTTTGTCATCAATGCGCTCCCCGGCCGGACGCTGTTTATGCCGGTATTAGGCAAGCATCATGTGTACAACGCACTCGCCGCCGTCGCGGTTGCTCGTTTTTTCGGCATCGGTTGGGAAGACATTGATGCGGCCCTCTCCCGCCTGCAAGTGACGCGCATGCGCACGGAAGTCGTCAAGACGAAATATGGCTTTACCGTCATTAATGACGCCTACAATGCTAGCCCGACATCGATGCGCGCCGCCTTGACGCTGCTTGGGGAATTAGGCGGCTACCGGCAAAAAATCGCCGTATTGGGCGATATGTTGGAGCTTGGTGACGAAGAAGTGGCGTTTCATCGAGAGATCGGGGAGGTGTTGCGGCCGGGAATGGTGGACTATGTGTTCACTTACGGGCCGCTGGCGCACCATATCGCCGCGGCGGCTGCCCCATTTTTTGATGATGGGCGGGTGAGGGAGTTCGACGATAAAGCAGCGTTGGCCGAGGCCGTGCGTTCCGTCGCGACTTCGGATGACATTGTTTTATTGAAAGCATCGCGCGGCATGAAATTGGAAGAGTTGCTTCGATATTGGGTGTAACATCAAGCAACCCGAGAGAAACTAAAAGCGGCGTCACAGGCGCCGCTTTTCATTCGGGCGGGGGTGGAAATGATGATCGGCTGTTTATGTATTCACGGGTTTACGGGAAGTCCAGAAGAAGTGGCGCCGCTGGCCGATTATTTGCGAGAGCGGACCGATTGGATGATCGAAACGCCGACCTTGCCGGGCCACGGAAGCGAACTGCGGTTGAAAGGAATTACATACGACCAATGGATCGCAGCGGCGGAACAAGCGTTTTTAGCGCTCCATCACCGTTGCAGTGTGGTGTATGTCATTGGGTTTTCAATGGGTGGAGTGATCGCCGTCTACTTGGCGGAAAAATACCCGGTCGCCAAACTCGTGCTGCTAAGCGCTGCGTTTTACTATGTCAACCCGCGCCAATTATGGCGCGACATCCGCGAGATGTTTGCCAATGGATGGAAAGGAGCGCGGGAGCACCCACTGTTTCTCCGCTATCGAAACAAAATGATGGCGACGCCGTTTTCAGCTGTCAGGGAGTTTCGCAAACTCGTTCGCGATGTGCGTCCCCGACTTCCGCGCGTCGCGGCACCCGCGCTCATTGTGCAAGGAGAAAAAGATGGGATCGTGCCGTTAAAAAGCGCCTGCTATTTATATGAACGCATGGGGTCTTCAGAAAAAAAGCTGTTGCTTTTGCCCAATTCGTTCCATCATGTTTGTCATAGCATCGATCGGCACGTTCTGTTTGCTGAGGTGGAAACATTTTTGCGCGCTGCCCATGCCCATCATTGCAAATCACCGCATAACATGGTATGATAACTGTCAAACCTTTCTCTCGGATAAAGGGACGATTTTTTATAAGGAGTTTGGATAACATTGACGACATTTCAAGAATTAGGATTAAGCCAAGAAGTGATGAAAGCGATCGAGCGGATGGGGTTTGAAGAGACGACTCCGATTCAAGCGAAGACGATTCCGCTCAGTCTGCAAAATAAAGACGTAATCGGTCAAGCGCAAACCGGAACGGGGAAAACGGCGGCGTTTGGCATTCCGATCGTTGAGAAAGTGAATGTGAAAAACAGCGCTGTTCAAGCGCTCGTTGTCGCGCCGACGCGTGAGCTCGCCATCCAAGTATCAGAAGAGCTGTACAAAATCGGCGCCGTCAAGCGCGTGCGCGTCTTGCCGATTTACGGCGGTCAAGATATCGACCGGCAAATCCGCGCTTTGAAAAAACATCCGCACGTGATCGTCGGGACGCCGGGCCGTATTATCGACCATATCAACCGCGGGACGCTCCGCCTTGAGCATGTGCATACGGTCGTTCTCGATGAGGCGGATGAAATGCTCAATATGGGCTTTATCGAAGATATTGAGGCGATTTTAAGCCATGTGCCGGCCGAGCGGCAGACGTTGCTGTTCTCGGCGACGATGCCGGATCCGATTCGCCGCATTGCCGAGCGCTTCATGAACGAGCCGGAACTTGTCAAAGTGAAGGCAAAGGAAATGACCGTGCCGAACATTCAACAGTACTACTTAGAAGTGCACGAGAAAAAGAAATTTGACATTTTGACGCGGCTTCTTGATATTCAGGCGCCGGAGCTCGCGATCGTGTTCGGCCGCACGAAGCGTCGTGTCGATGAGCTGGCAGAGGCGCTCAACTTGCGAGGCTATGCAGCGGAAGGCATTCATGGCGATTTAAGCCAAGCGAAACGGCTGTCGGTGCTGCGCAAGTTTAAGGAAGGTGCGATTGAAATTTTAGTGGCGACGGATGTTGCGGCGCGCGGCTTGGATATTTCCGGCGTAACGCACGTGTACAACTTTGATATTCCGCAAGACCCGGAAAGCTATGTCCACCGGATTGGGCGCACCGGGCGCGCCGGCAAGACAGGGGTGGCGATGACGTTTGTCACTCCAAGGGAGATCGGCCAGCTTCACCATATTGAGCGGACGACGAAGCGGAAAATGGAGCGGATGAAGCCGCCGACACTTGATGAGGCGCTCGAAGGCCAACAGCGTATCGCTATCGAAAAGCTTCTCAACGTCGTGGAGACCGAAAACCTGTCATTTTACAAACGGGCAGCGGAAGAATTGCTTGAAGAGCACGATTCGGTAACGATTGTCGCTGCCTGCTTGAAAATGTTGACGCGCGAGCCGGATACGACGCCGGTGCAATTGACGGAAGAGCCGCCTTTAGCGGTCAAGCGGGAGAAAAAACGGGGCGGCCGCCCGGACGGCTCAGCCCGCAGCCGGACGAAGAAACGGCGGATTACGGCGCATTAAGCGCCGTTTTTTCATAGCCGAGGCATGTAAAACGACGGCCGCTTGGGGCGGATGGACAAAAAGGGGGCAAGCAGGCCGCCGACGGCGAAGCCAAATAGATGGGCCAATAAATTCCCATGTGGTGTCATGATGCCAATCAGCAAATGAACCGCCATGACCGAAAGCAGCAGCTGGGCGTGGCGGGGGGCGACTAAGTCGCGGCGGAATAGGGCGAGGTAGCTGTACATGCCAAACAAGGCGAAAATGGCGCCCGACGCCCCGACATGGGTGTACAGCGGCGGCAGAAGGAATAAAGTGGCGACATTGGCGCCGATTCCGCCTCCGATATACAGAAACAAAAACTTTCTTTTCCCAAGTGCGCGCTCCAGCCAGGGGCCAAACAGCCATAAGGACAAACTGTTGGCGGCCATATGGTGGAAATCGCGATGCAGCACGATTGGGCTGACAAGCCGCCAGCACTCTCCATGGCGGATCGCGCCGTTCGTCCCGACGGCGTATTGCCAAATGGGTTCAAGCGCTGTCAAGGGAAGAGAAAACAACAGCCATGCGGCGATATGGACCAATAATAAGGCGGCAACGACGGGATAAAGGCGGACAAATGAGCGGACATCGCTTGCATGTTGAAACACGGGTTGGTCTCCCTTCTTCGCGGAAATGGGGCGTTTTTTATAAGCCATCTTATGCGGGTCTCTCATAAAAAATTTGTCCGACCATCAGGGCGGATAGGATAGGTGAGGAAGCAGTGATCGTCGGCATTGGCATTGATATTGTAGAGTTGGAACGGATCCGCTCCCTTCTTGAGCGGAGCCGCAAATTTCCAGAGCGAATTTTGACGCCGCGTGAAAAAGCGCAGTTTGGCGAGTTGCCGCCCGCAAGACAGGCAGAGTTTCTCGCCGGGCGATTTGCGGCTAAAGAAGCGTACGCCAAAGCGCTCGGAACGGGGATCGGGCGGCATCTATCGTTTCAAGACATCGAGATCGTTTCCGATGAGCACGGAAAGCCGAGCATTGCTGCCCGCCGCGATGGCGAGACGGTTCATCTGTCCATTTCCCATAGCCGCGATTACGCCGTCGCCCAAGTCGTCATTGAGCGCCTTGGACCGATGACGCCGGCTGATGCTTGCCATGGCTAGTCTGCATATTCCCGAAAGTTGTCTCATATATTGTAGTGCATGGGTAGAAATCGATATATGAGGCAAAGGGGTTGAAGCGATGGGCAGAAACGTGCTGATGGCGTTGGTCGGCATCATTTTTCTGTTTGCTTTGGCTGGCTGCGGGTCGAAATCGCAGGAAGAGGTGCTGAAGGCGCTTGATGAAAAGGTCGATGAGATGACGGGTTATCAGGCTGAGGCGAAAATGACGTTCCGCACCGGTGAGAAGCCGCAAGTGTATCATGTTGAAGTGTGGCACAAGCAGCCGTCCTACTACCGCGTCAGCTTGAAAAACGCCGACAAAGGACAAAGCCAAATGATTTTGCGCAATGACGAAGGGGTGTTCGTCTTCACGCCGGCGCTCAACAAAACCTTCAAGTTTGTGAGCGATTGGCCGAAAAACAGCAGCCAAGCGTATTTGTACGAATCGCTCGTCAAAGACATTTTGAGCGATTCGAAGGCGAAGTTTAAGGCGACGGACGATTACTATGTGTTTGAGACGAAAACGAACTACCCGAACAGCGAAGTCATTCCAACCCAAGAGATTACACTGCGCAAAAAAGATTTGGCGCCCGTCTCGGTCAAAGTGATGGATACGGACCGGAAAGCGCTGTTGACGGTCGAGTTTTCCAACGTCGAGTTTAACAAAAAGTTTGATGATGACGCGTTTGATACAAAGAAAAACATGACTGGCGCCCGTCTTGAGGTGCCAACGATGGCCGAAGGAAAAGAGCAAGTGATGGCCGTCATGTACCCGAGTCAGCTTCCGAAAGGGGTTCAAGCGCTCGAGGAAAAAGAAGTGAAAGGTGAAAACGGCACGCGCGTCATTATGACATTCGGCGGCAAAAAATCGTTTACGCTCGTGCAAGAAAAAGCGGATGTGCTTCCGGCGACAAGCATGCCAGTTCTTGTCAACGGCGACCCGGTTGATTTAGGATTCACCATTGGCGCCCTCACCGACCGAACGTTGACATGGTGGTACAATGGGGCGGAGTTTACGCTCGCCTCGGACGATTTGACGCCGGAAGAAATGGTGATGGTCGCCAGCTCAGTGCAAGAAAAAGCGGCAAAATGACAGTGCGGTTTTGCAAACAGGCGGCTTTCCGCGTTGAAGCGGAGAAGCTGCTTTTTGTTTTTGTGCAGAAGCAGTGAAGGCAGGACAGTGGACGAATCGTTGCGATCTCCAATGTTTTCCGCCGTTTTTCTCATTTTTCCGCCGCTCATCCTATTCCTTCTTCCCTAGGAACATGGTAAACTAAAAAAGGAATCCAATCGATTCAAGCGCTTTCAAACTGGCTATGACTAGAAAGGCAGCGAGAGAGGATGGACGAGTTTCACCGCGATACGTGGGTGGAAATTGATTTGGACGCCATTTACGACAACGTCGCGAATTTGCGCCGCTTTTTGCCGGAGGGTACGCAAATTATGGCCGTTGTCAAGGCGAACGCCTACGGGCACGGCGATGCCCAAGTGGCGGCAACGGCGCTCGAAGCGGGCGCTTCCCGCTTGGCCGTCGCCTTTTTGGACGAGGCGCTTGCCTTACGAAAAAAAGGCATCGATGCCCCGATTTTAGTGCTTGGGGCGTCTCGTCCCGAGGATGTGGCGTTGGCCGCCGAACACCGCATCGCCTTAACCGTGTTTCGCTCTGATTGGCTCGAGAAGGCGTCATCGCTGTATAACGGTTCGACCCCGATTCATTTCCATTTAAAGATGGACACGGGAATGGGACGGCTTGGGGTTAAAGACGAAGAGGAGACAAAGCGAATAGCGGCCTTGATCGATCGCCATCCGCCCTTTGTGCTTGAAGGGGTGTATACGCATTTTGCGACCGCTGATGAAGTGAATACGGATTACTTTTCTTATCAATACGCCCGCTTTTTGCATATGCTTGACTGGCTGCCGTCGCGGCCGCCGCTCGTTCATTGCGCCAACAGCGCGGCGGCCCTTCGTTTTTCCGATCGAGCGTTCAACATGGTTCGCTTTGGCATTTCGATGTACGGGCTCGCCCCATCGCCGGACATCAAGCCGCTCCTCCCATACGAATTGAAAGAGGCGTTTTCGCTCCATAGCCGCCTTGTACACGTCAAAAAACTGCAACCAGGCGAAAAGGTGAGCTACGGTGCGACGTACACCGCGCAGACGGAAGAGTGGATCGGCACGATTCCAATCGGTTATGCGGACGGCTGGCTGCGCCGCCTGCAGCACTTTCATGTGCTTGTTGGCGGGCAGCGGGCGCCGATCGTCGGCCGTATCTGCATGGATCAATGCATGATCCGCCTGCCGGAGCCGCTGCCTGTCGGGACGAAGGTGACATTAATTGGCCGCCAAGGGGACGAAGTCATTTCCATCGATGATGTCGCCCGCCATTTGGGCACAATCAATTATGAAGTGCCGTGCACGATCGGCTACCGGGTGCCCCGTATTTTTTTCCGAAATAAGCGTATAATGGAAGTGAGAAACGCCGTTGGTCGCGGATGAAGCGATGCATAATCTGCTTCGGAAGACAAAGGATAGAAAATGGAGAAATGACTTTGCAGCGCCGTTGTTTAATGGTATCATGAAGTGGAAGCAATCAATGGCTGCAGTTCGTGGAGGTGTATATTTGTGTCGGAATCTGGCGCAACAGCGGAAATCGTCGTTCGTTTGCCGCAGTCGCTGCTGACAGAACTGGACGTGCTCGTAAAGCAGGAAAACGGCAACCGCAATGAACTCATTTATCAAGCGACGAAAATGTACATTCGCGAGCGGAAGAAACGGCAAATTCGCGAGGCGATGAGACGAGGCTACATGGAAATGGCGAAAATCAATTTATCTATCGCTTCTGAAGCGTTTCATGCTGAATACGAGGCCGACCACACCGTTGAACGCTTAGTTAGCGGGGGGTAATGCTTTGATTGTCAAACGTGGCGACGTGTATTTTGCGGACCTTTCCCCGGTTGTTGGCTCGGAGCAGGGCGGCGTGCGCCCCGTGTTGGTGATCCAAAACGATATCGGCAATCGTTTTAGCCCGACGGTGATTGTCGCGGCGATTACGGCGCAAATCCAAAAAGCGAAGCTGCCGACGCATGTCGAGATTGACGCGAAACGCTACGGGTTTGAACGCGATTCGGTCATTTTGCTTGAGCAAATTCGCACGATCGACAAGCAACGGCTGACCGATAAAATCACTCATTTGGACGATGAAATGATGGATAAAGTCGATGAGGCGCTGCAAATTAGCTTAGGGCTGATCGACTTTTGATAGAGCGAAAAACCTTTGCTTTTGGCATAACAGCGAACAGGAGAAACGGCGTTTTCGGTTGCCAACGGGCGGCCGAGCGGATGGGGAAAGCGGCGTTGACGTGCGGCATCGGTCTTGATTATCGAGTGTTCACGTTGGTGAGACGGGCAGATCGGTCTTCCCGGAACGATCTGTCCTTCCATTTTCATCTATGTATACTGTTTCACAAAGCAGCTGCGTACAGGTAGCGCTTTTTTATTTTCCATGTCATTAAGGAGGGAATCGCTTGGCTAACGAACAGCGGCTCATTGAAGTCATTGCCGTCGAGCAGCAGCTGGCAGCGAAGCAAGTCGAAAACGTCATTGCGCTCCATCGAGAAGGAAACACGATCCCGTTTATCGCCCGCTACCGGAAAGAAATGACTGGGGCGCTCGATGAAGTGCAAATTCGTGAAGTACTGGAGAGATGGGAGTATTTGCAGCATTTAGAACAACGGAAAGAGGAAGTGCTCCGCCTCATTGACGAGCAAGGGAAGTTGACGGAAGAGTTAAAGCGCGACATTCTTGAGGCCACGAAGTTGCAACAAGTCGAAGATTTATACCGCCCGTATCGGCAAAAGCGGCGCACGAAAGCAACCATCGCAAAAGAGAGAGGGCTTGAACCCCTTGCCGAATGGCTCCTTTCGTGTCCACCGGCCCCAACTCCGGAACAACAGGCCGAAATGTTCGTCAACGAAGATAAAGGAGTCGCAACCGTTGAAGAGGCGCTTCAAGGTGCGAAAGATATCATCGCCGAAAAAGTGGCAGATGACGCTGCTCTTCGTCAATGGGTGCGCGACGAGACGCGGCGGAAAGGAACGATTGCTTCGGTTGCCAAAGCGCCGGAAAAGGACGAAAAGAGTGTGTACGAAATGTACTACGACTACGAGGAACCCCTCGCTAAAATCGTTCCGCACCGCGTGTTGGCGTTAAACCGCGGTGAAAAGGAAGAGGTGCTGCGCGTCTCGATCAAGGCGCCTGTTGAGGACATCATTCGCTATTTGCGGCGAAAAACAGTCGCTGATGAATCGTCCCCGGCCGCTCCCATCGTGGCAGAAGCGATGGAGGACGGATACAAGCGGCTGATGGAGCCTGCCATTGAACGCGACATCCGCAACGAGTTGACGGAGAAAGCGGAGGAGCGGGCCATCCATATTTTCGCTGAAAACTTGCGCAAACTGCTTCTCCAGCCGCCGCTCAAAGGAAAAACGGTGCTCGGCATCGACCCAGCCTATCGGACTGGGTGCAAGCTCGCCGTTGTCGACGAAACGGGGAAACTGCTTCGCATTGATGTGATCTATCCGCATCCGCCGCAAGAGCGAAAAGAAGAGGCGCGCGCGAAACTTCTTCGCCTGCTTGATGACTATCACGTTGATATGATCGCGATTGGCAACGGAACAGCATCTCGGGAAACCGAACAGTTTGTCGCCGACACGCTGAAGCATGTGCAACGCGATATCTTTTATTTGATTGTCAATGAAGCAGGAGCGAGCGTCTACTCTGCTTCCGACCTTGCACGCGCTGAGTTTCCCGACCTGCAAGTCGAAGAGCGGAGCGCCGTCTCGATCGCCCGCCGCGTCCAAGACCCGCTCGCCGAGCTTGTCAAAATCGATCCAAAATCGGTCGGCGTCGGCCAATACCAGCACGATGTGTCGCAAAAAAAGCTTGCCGAGTCGCTTCGTTTCGTCGTCGAGACGGTCGTCAATCAAGTCGGTGTCAACGTCAACACTGCCTCCGTCTCCCTGCTTCAGTACGTGTCCGGGCTCACGAAAACCGTTGCAGAAAACATCGTCAAGCGTCGCGAAGAGCAAGGGAAATTCCGCAACCGCGAAGAGCTGAAAACGATTCCTCGGCTCGGAGCGAAAACGTACGAGCAGTGCATCGGTTTTTTGCGCATCGTTGATGGCGACGAACCGCTTGACCGCACGCCGATTCACCCCGAGCGGTACGCGGAAGTGAAGCAACTGTTGCGTAAGTTAGGATTTACGACCGCCGCCATTGGCAGTGATGAACTGCGCCAGGCGCTGCAAGCCATCGAAGTCGAGATGGTGGCTGCCGAGCTCGGCATCGGAGAACTGACGTTGCGCGACATCATTGACGCGTTGTGCCGCCCAGAGCGCGATCCGCGCGACGAGCTGCCCAAGCCGCTATTACGCAAAGATGTGTTGAAGATGGAAGATTTGAAGCCAGGCATGGAGCTGGAAGGAACCGTGCGCAACGTCGTTGACTTCGGCGCCTTTGTCGACATTGGGGTCAAACAGGACGGGCTCGTGCACATTTCCAAACTAAGCAAACAATACGTGCGCCATCCACTCGATGTCGTTTCGGTCGGCGACGTCGTCAAAGTATGGGTCGAGCATGTCGATGTGGCGAAGGGAAGAATATCGCTGTCGATGGTGCCGCCGAAAGAGTGAAATGGAGAAAGCACTGCCTTAGGAGCAGTGTTTTCTCCGATAAAAAAACCAGCATTGGTTCAACAGTTTAATTTGCTCACGGTTTTTCTCATAGTAGGCTCGTCTCATCTGATTTTTCAGCCATGTAGGCAAAATCAGTCACCTCCCTGACAGTGGAAAGGTAATATATATGTATGTAATGGTGAATTGTCCTGTGCCAAAAGATGAAGGAGAGACCCGCCATGGACCAAAAGCAGCTGCAAGCCCTTGTCGAACAAATTTCCATTCGCGTGTTCGGCAAGCCGTTTCGCCATACCGCTTTCTTCAACCCTCGTTTGCGCACCACCGGCGGGCGCTACATGTTGCAAACGCACAACATTGAGCTCAATAAAAAACATTACGAGCAGTTCGGCGAGGAAGAATTGATCGCCATCATCAAACACGAGCTTTGCCATTACCACTTGCACCTTGAGGGAAAAGGCTACCGCCACCGCGACCGCGACTTCCGCGAACTGCTGCAAAAAGTGGGGGCGCCTCGCTATTGTCGTCCGCTTGCTCGAAATACAAAAGCGCCGAAAACGATCTACACATACATTTGCACGTCATGCGGCCTCACCTACCGCCGCAAAAGACGGATCAACATAGACCGTTATGTTTGCGGCCGCTGCCGAAGCAAGCTCAAACTATCCTAGACTTCCATGACAAAAAAATTTGGTTGCCATCGGAAGGATGAAAATATCTCTATGTCGAATATTACAGTTTTACACATTTTGAAGCTCAGGTATTTTCAGAGTAGATGCAATTTGAAACTTTAACATTTGCAGCTTTTCCATAGCCTCGGCATTTGATCGACTGTCGG
>NZ_LDPD01000004.1:69652-69901 GCF_001026865.1 Geobacillus sp. ZGt-1
CGAGAAAATAGACAAGCTGCCTTTTCGTCAGGAATTGTTAAACTATAATGTCCAGTCAATGCCAATAATCAAACAAAACATTTTGCGAAAAAAGGTTGACAATCAGGATGATCGTGTGCTAAATTATAAAAGCCGTCGCTAAACGGCGGAAAACAGCAGAGGAAGTTGCGGGAAAACGTATTGACAAACGACAAGTTGCTCAATATAATAAACAATGTCGATTGTCAAACATCATTCCGCAATAGCTCA
>NZ_LDPD01000004.1:69955-70044 GCF_001026865.1 Geobacillus sp. ZGt-1
TCCTTGAATTAGCTGGCAGATGAAGAGGCAACGAGCACATCGTAAAGATATGCGTGACATATAATTTTTTTCATCATTCCGCAATAGCT
>NZ_LDPD01000004.1:70281-70349 GCF_001026865.1 Geobacillus sp. ZGt-1
GAATCCCGTACGGGTCACTGAATAGCGCGGGGTGATCCCCGCGATTTGTGGTCCCGTAGTGTAGTGGT
>NZ_LDPD01000004.1:70877-70983 GCF_001026865.1 Geobacillus sp. ZGt-1
GGCGGAATTGGCAGACGCACCAGACTTAGGATCTGGCGCCTCACGGCGTGGGGGTTCAAGTCCCTCCACCCGCACTGATTAGTCAATATGCGGTCGTGGCGGAATG
>NZ_LDPD01000004.1:71030-71143 GCF_001026865.1 Geobacillus sp. ZGt-1
TCAAGTCCTCTCGACCGCATTTTTTAGATAAACTATTGACAGCAACACAGCGAGTTGCTAAAATATAATCCGTCTCTTTGGTGCAATAATCTATTGCGCTCGTAGCTCAATTG
>NZ_LDPD01000040.1:0-609 GCF_001026865.1 Geobacillus sp. ZGt-1
AAGAGATTCAACTGATTGCCGAAGCGGTTGGGGATCGTGATTCGTCTCGAACCTTTACGTTGCGCGAGTGGATTCACTTCTTCCTGCTGGCCGCCATGCATCAATGGAAAAGCTTTCGCCACGGAGCCGATGTGGGGCCTCTGTATGGATTGCCGCGATTCCATTATTCCACAGTATCCAAGAAAGCGAAAGACGTTCCCTATGACATCATGAAACGCTTGTTGGCGTTGATCATTTCCAAGTGCAACCGCCAAACCCGCCGTTCGCTTCGGTTTCCCAAACCGCTTCGGGTGGTGGATTCGACGACCGTCACGGTCGGGAAAAACCGCCTGCCATGGGCGCCGTATCACGGCGAACGCGCCGGAGTGAAGCTGCACGTCGCGTATTCGCCGGAATCCTCGTTGCCGGCAGACGTGGTGGAAACCATCGGACTGCGTCATGATGGCCCGGTGGGAGAACAGTTGACGAACGCTCAACAAGTGCTGGTGGAAGACCGGGCGTATTTCAAAATCGAACGCCTCGATCGATTTGTGGAGCAGCATCAGCTCTTTGTCATTCGGATGAAGGACAACATCGAACTTCATCAGAAAAAAAGCTTGAAACGCCTTT
>NZ_LDPD01000041.1:0-418 GCF_001026865.1 Geobacillus sp. ZGt-1
TGGTTGAACCGGCACTGGCACACTTTGCATTGGTATTGCCCTTTTCCGCCGTTATTGGCGTACAGGTAAGAAGAGGGAGCCTGGCAGCGAGGGCAGGTCAACGAATCCGGAACACGGTGTTTCGCCTTCGCGCGGCGCTGGATGGGCCGCAAAGGACGTCCGTGCTGGGCTTCGTAGTCCGCCAACAACTTCCGGTAATCAAGGGTTTCCGGTACATCGATGATCGGAAGGTCATCGATCTGAAGTTTTCGGTACGGTTTTTGGACGGGTTCGTCCAAGTCCTTACGATTCAGGGATTTTCCCACGATCACACCCATGAGATACACAATGATTTGATATTGGGTCTTGATGATTTGAAGCAAATAGGCTAATCATTGAGGTAACAAAGCTTGTCACTCCTTTGTTTTGGCTGTTGAGT
>NZ_LDPD01000042.1:0-202 GCF_001026865.1 Geobacillus sp. ZGt-1
AAAAAGACCTCAACAGTCCAACGTTGTTGGTACATGTCGGCAATGGTTTCCGCAGACGCATGGAAGAGGTTCGTCACGACCCGAATGTCGCGGCCATTCGCATCTCGAAAGATCACCACCCGGTGACGCTTGGTGGAGCGGCATTGTTTCGTCCCCAACTGGCACGTGAAGTCGGCTTGAACCGATGAGGATGTGCTGGAAA
>NZ_LDPD01000043.1:0-388 GCF_001026865.1 Geobacillus sp. ZGt-1
CACCCCCTTTTCTTTTGAGATTCCACATAGCGTTTGATGATTTCACTTGATCCATTCCCTGCTGTACTCACGAAGAAAGAGCGTGTCCAAAGACTTGGCAGATGAGACAAGTGTTGAAATTCTTCCCTTCATCGTCGGGAAGTCACTCCTTTCACTTTTGTCATCATATCTGATGGAGAATCAGAAGGGAGGCCATTCAAGAACAAATGACAATGATCAGGCATCACTTCCATAGCAAGAAAGCAAGAATAATCCAATCATTCTCTTGGCAAATTTCTTCTACTAACTGCCTGAATCGCTCTTCCACTTTGTTCACTAACACTTTTCTTCGATAACGCGGGCAAAAAACAAAATGGTAGTTAATTAAAGATACAGTTGTTTTCGTTCT
>NZ_LDPD01000044.1:0-584 GCF_001026865.1 Geobacillus sp. ZGt-1
CGAAGCTCTTTGATGAAATTCAGTTTATCTTCTGGAAGTAAATCGGCTTTAATATCGGAAACGCCGACTTGTTTTCCGATGGCTTCGGCTGTTCTTTGGTTATCCCCTGTCAACATTACCGTTTTTTCAATACCGACTTGATGAAGTTTTCGAATAACCTCTTTGGATGATTCTCTTATTTCGTCTGCCACGGCAATTAACGCCAGAATTTCTTTTTCCGTTCCTAATGCCATGACCGTTTTCCCTTGTATTTGAAGGGTTGTAATTTGTTCTTTTATTTCTGATTGGATGCCATTTGGAAGAAGTTCTTCAAAAAGACCTGGACTTCCGACATAATACATTGCGTTATTTACTTTGGCTTTGACCCCTTTACCTGTAATGGATTGGAATTCTTCAACCGATACATCATTAAAATTCAATCCATCTTCTTCTGCTTTTCTTATAATGGCGGAAGCAAGTGGATGTTGTGAGCCTTTTTCAATGGCTGCTGTAATGGTCATTAGTTCATTTTCATTGCCATTATAAGTGACCACATCGGTGACGGAAGGAACACCTTTTGTTAATGTTCCTGTTTTATCAAAAGC
>NZ_LDPD01000045.1:0-438 GCF_001026865.1 Geobacillus sp. ZGt-1
GGTACTTTGATTCGTCCTTCTAGCGTATTGACAGAAAATACGCCTTGAACAAGCGAATAATCTCGATTCCAAACGAGATCATATTCAAGTTTTTTAAAGCGAACCAATGTCCATTCGTGACCATTGCTTTTTAGGGAACGGTATCTAGCGATCACCGTTTTAATCACAGATTGCGCCATTTGCGAACGCAAAGCGTAGTTTGATCGAAGTAGACGATAGGTCATGTCGTGTAACTTGGCTTGTACAAGCACTTTTGTGTCAAAAATCACAACAGACACAGCGTTGCACGCTTGTCGATAAGCGGAAAGGGTGGCTTTCAATACTTCTGCTTGTTCCGCTGTTGGGTAAATTTTTATTTTGGCTGTTAACGTCATGTCCATTTGTCTCACCTCTCTTTCACTAAAAGTGATACAAAAACACAAAAAAAGCGATTCCTCC
>NZ_LDPD01000046.1:0-420 GCF_001026865.1 Geobacillus sp. ZGt-1
GCGAATGTTTCTTCGCGAAACGTACCCGAAATGTTCTCTTTGACTTTGACCATGCGAAGATCGCGTTCGGCTTGGTTGTTATCAAAGGGAACATGTACTTCACGTAAGAAACGCAGCGCTTCTTCCTTTCGTTTTTGAAGGCGTCGAACAAAAGCGAGTGCTTTTTTCGGAAGAGGCGTCATCGTTTCTAATCGGTGTTGTGCTCTTTCTAGGATGCGATCATACACTCGTTCCCACCGTCTCGCTTCTTCTTCGGAAAGTGCACCGTGATGGGCTTCGACGGCTTGCTTGGCGGCTAACAGAAACGTGGTCATGCGCATCGCCCACGTATGCCCCTGTTCGATGAATCCTTTTAACTCACGCAAATGGTGGGCATGACAAAGGGCATGGGTGGCATGTGTGTATTTCGGATACGTACCG
>NZ_LDPD01000047.1:0-367 GCF_001026865.1 Geobacillus sp. ZGt-1
GTCCGGCATTGAACTCCAACAGTCCGGCCACAATGCGCATCAACGTCGTCTTGCCGGCGCCGTTTGGCCCCAGCAAGCCGTACACGCCGGAGAGGGTGAGGGAGACATCGGATAAAATCGGCTTCTTTTTCACGATTTTCGTCAATCCTTCAATGACGACCGCCAACGCCGTTCACCTCCTGCATCATCTCAAAGATGCGGTCCCATGTCCAACCGTCATCCATGTTCGCATACCATGTCCGCAAACATCGTTGCTTTTGGTCGACATCCAGCGGCTGAAACGCTTGATAAATGGCTTCAATTTGCTTCTTGACGGATGACGGCTGCGACTCGAACCACTCACTTTTGGAGCTCCAGTCGATCACCG
>NZ_LDPD01000048.1:0-822 GCF_001026865.1 Geobacillus sp. ZGt-1
AGTACGTCGTCGTCGACCCGAAACCAGGTGATCTACCCATGTCCAGGGTGAAGGCCGGGTAACACCGGCTGGAGGCCCGAACCCACGCACGTTGAAAAGTGCGGGGATGAGGTGTGGGTAGGGGTGAAATGCCAATCGAACTTGGAGATAGCTGGTTCTCCCCGAAATAGCTTTAGGGCTAGCCTCGGGTTTGAGAGTCTTGGAGGTAGAGCACTGATTGGGCTAGGGGCCCCAAACGGGTTACCGAACCCAGTCAAACTCCGAATGCCAACGACTTATGCCCGGGAGTCAGACCGCGAGTGATAAGATCCGTGGTCGAGAGGGGAACAGCCCAGACCGCCAGCTAAGGCCCCGAAGTGCACGTTCAGTGGAAAAGGATGTGGAGTTGCCGAGACAACCAGGATGTTGGCTTAGAAGCAGCCACCATTTAAAGAGTGCGTAATAGCTCACTGGTCGAGTGACTCTGCGCCGAAAATGTACCGGGGCTAAACGTGCCGCCGAAGCTGCGGGATGACCGTTGGTCATCGGTAGGGGAGCGTTCTAAGGGCAGAGAAGCCAGACCGGAAGGACTGGTGGAGCGCTTAGAAGTGAGAATGCCGGTATGAGTAGCGAAAACAGAGGTGAGAATCCTCTGCGCCGAAAGCCTAAGGGTTCCTGAGGAAGGTTCGTCCGCTCAGGGTTAGTCGGGACCTAAGCCGAGGCCGAAAGGCGTAGGTGATGGACAACAGGTTGAGATTCCTGTACCACCTTCTTCCCGTTTGAGCGATGGGGGGACGCAGGAGGATAGGGCGAGCAGGCGGCTGGAAGAGCCTGTCCAAGCCG
>NZ_LDPD01000049.1:0-302 GCF_001026865.1 Geobacillus sp. ZGt-1
TTGTTCTTTTCGGATTTCTTCTTGTTCCTGGCGAATGGCGATTTGTTCACGCTCGAGCCGCTCTTGCCCTTCGACAAGCAGGCGGAGCGTGCCGTCCATCGCGTTCAAGCGGTCGAGCACTTGGGCGAGCAAAGCGTCACTCATCGTCATGATTCCCCCTTTTTCGTCCGTTACAGCCATTATAGTACATATGTTCGGGATTGTCAATCAAGAAAATTTGAACATCCATGGCGGACAAACTCCTTCACATTCCTTGTTTGTCAAGGATTTATTCCATATCGGTGCAAAAAAATCCTCCCGAT
>NZ_LDPD01000005.1:0-1986 GCF_001026865.1 Geobacillus sp. ZGt-1
AGTAGGTCGCTGCTAGGCAGCTTCATTCACCAGGGAGTTTCGACACGCCTCATTCCCTTTTTCTTTTTAGGGGCGATTGCGCAACAGGGCGATCTGTCAGCGAGCCAAAAGGCTGCGCGGGATCGTCCTTTTTGTTTTTCCCTTTCTCCTATGCCTATTTTTCGTTTTGGAAGTGGCGGCAAGATGTTCGGATATGATACAATTTCAAAAGCAAGAGTGAAGATGATAAAAGGGGATAAGGTAGAACAAAATGAAAAAAATTGAAATTTTGGTGCATTCTCCGGAAGAAACGAAGTCGGTGGCCCGCCGGCTGGCGGAACATCTTGAGCGGGGAATGGTCATCGCATTAGAAGGTGATCTCGGGGCGGGAAAGACGACGTTTACGAAAGGTCTTGCTGAAGGGCTGGGCATTACGCAAACGGTCAATAGCCCAACGTTTACGATTATTAAGCAATATGATGGTCGGCTTCCGCTTTATCATATGGATGTATACCGACTTGAAGATGAATGGGAAGATCTTGGATTTGACGAATATTTTGCTGGCGATGGTGTTACGGTTGTTGAATGGGCGCATTTGATCGCCGGCCAGTTGCCTGAGGAACGGCTGACCGTTTTCTTGTTTCATCGTGGCGGCGATGAGCGGTTGCTTCGCTTTGAGCCGTCGGGAGAGCGTTATGAACAGTTGTGCAAGGAGATTTTTCCGTCATGAAAGTATTGGGAATTGATACATCGAATATGCCGCTTGGCATTGCGTTGGTAGATGGTGATGTCGTGAAAGGGGAATTCATCACCAATGTGAAAAAAGACCATTCATCCCGGGCGATGCCAGCCATTGAGTTGTTGCTTCGACGATGTGACGTTGCTCCAAAAGATCTCGATTTAATCGTTGTAGCGAAAGGGCCGGGGTCGTATACCGGGGTGCGGATCGGCGTGACGATTGCGAAAACGCTTGCCTGGTCGCTCGGTATTCCGATCGCCGGAGTGTCGAGCCTTGAAGTGCTCGCCGCCAATGGCCGTTATTTTCCTGGGGTGATCGTTCCGCTGTTTGACGCACGGCGCGGACAAATTTACACCGGGCTTTATCGCTACGAAGGCGGTGCGCTCCGCTGTCTTGAGGAGGACCGGATTGTGGCGGCGGATGAGTGGGCGCGTCGGTTGAGCGAGCGGGAAGAGGATGTATTGTTCATTGGTGCGGATGCACCGCTATATCGTGATTTGTTTCGAAGTCATTTAGGCGAACGGGTTCACGTGGCCCCGCCGTCTTTGGCGTTGCCGCGTCCGAGCGAGTTGGTGATGCTCGGCAAACAAAAAGAGCGCGAGAACGCCCATGTGTTTGTGCCGAACTACCTCCGCCTTGCCGAGGCGGAGGCGAAATGGCTCGCGAAACAAAAAGGGGAACAGAACGATGGGGATCAATGTTCAATTTCGGCCAATGACCATTCATGACATTGATGAAGTCGTGCAAGTCGAGCGGGCATCGTTTACTTCGCCTTGGAGCCGTGAATCGTTTTACAACGAGCTCATGTACAACCGCTACGCCAAATATATCGTCATGGTGTACAACGGGCGGATCATCGGGTATGGTGGGATGTGGCTTGTCATCGATGAGGCGCATGTGACGAATGTAGCCGTGTTGCCGCAGTTTCGTGGGCAAAAGCTTGGTGAAGCGCTCATGCGACGCTTGATGGACATGGCTAGGCAGCACGGGGCGGCGACGATGACGCTTGAGGTGCGCGTGTCCAATCATGTTGCCCAGTCGCTGTACCGAAAGCTTGGGTTTCGCAACGGAGGCATTCGCAAACGGTATTATCCGGATAACTTTGAAGACGCGTTAGTCATGTGGGTGAAGCTGAGATGAATGAGGACGTGTATGTATTAGGCATTGAAACGAGCTGCGATGAAACGGCGGCAGCAGTCGTGAAAAACGGAAGAGAGGTTTTATCGAATGTAGTGGCGTCGCAAATGGAAAGCCATCGGCGGTTTGGC
>NZ_LDPD01000050.1:0-221 GCF_001026865.1 Geobacillus sp. ZGt-1
CTGTGGTCTTTCCGCGACCGAAGAAGCTCCAGCCCGGTGGAGAGGTTTTGTCGGGATTCGGCGATGCTGTACACGCAGGCCAACAGCACCACCGCCCAATACCGTTTCACCGCCCGAATGTGGCGAACGCGGTATCCATCCAGCTTCAGTTGATCTTTCGCCTGCCGGAAAAAGCACTCGATCGTCCAGCGCTGGGCGTAGTAACGCAAGATGTCTTCGTC
>NZ_LDPD01000051.1:0-235 GCF_001026865.1 Geobacillus sp. ZGt-1
AGGATCCACTCTTGAAGCTTCCCAAGCAGCCTTTCCTCGTTCCAAGGGCTTTTCGTGAAAAAGTGACTGAGCGTCGTTCGATGATTCGGATGAAAGCTCCAGTGATGAATATCGGTCAATGTTCCCGAGAATCCCTTGGTGGTCAAGGCATCGACGATATGAATGAGATGCTTGATGACCGGTTTGGAAAGCTGCAGCGTTAACCCCAAAGTGAAGAAAAACTTGTGGATTCCTT
>NZ_LDPD01000052.1:0-2682 GCF_001026865.1 Geobacillus sp. ZGt-1
CCTCGCTTAGCCCACTTTTTGTTGCCAATCCCAGGGAAAGGGTCATCGAATTGGGCGTATGCGTGGGTGCCGATCGTCGGACCGCTGCTTGGCGGCGCGTTAGGCAGTTTGGTCTATAAAGCCGTTTTCTTGGGAAAACCGACAGGCGCATTATGGGGAGTGCTGGCGGCAACCGCAGTCGTTTTGGCGGCGGCGAAGATGGCAAAAGGAAAAACAACCAGCGCCGCAAGCCGCCGTTCTCTCTAGTTGGCGTACCGGGTTTGTAAGCAAATAAAGGTGAAGGGGGAAGAATGTCATGAATCAATACATTTTAGCCATCGACCAAGGCACAACGAGTTCGCGCGCGATTTTGTTCAATCAAAAGGGCGAAATCGTCCATATGGCGCAAAAAGAGTTTACGCAATATTTTCCGCAGCCCGGCTGGGTCGAGCACAACGCCAATGAAATTTGGGGATCGGTGCTTGCGGTCATTGCCAGCGTCTTGTCCGAGGCGCAAGTGAAGCCGGAACAAGTGGCGGCGATCGGCATTACGAACCAGCGGGAAACGACGGTTGTGTGGGAGAAAGACACCGGCAACCCGATTTACAACGCCATCGTCTGGCAGTCGCGGCAGACGGCCGGCATTTGCGATGAACTGAAAGCGAAAGGGTATGACCCGCTATTCCGCGAAAAAACCGGCTTGCTTATTGACGCCTATTTTTCCGGGACAAAAGTGAAATGGATTTTGGACCATGTCGAGGGGGCGCGCGAACGGGCGGAGCGAGGAGAGTTGCTCTTTGGCACGATTGATACGTGGCTCATTTGGAAGCTGTCCGGCGGCCGCGCCCATGTAACCGATTACTCGAACGCGTCGCGCACATTAATGTTTAACATTCATACGCTCGAGTGGGATGACGAGCTGCTTGCGATTTTAAACGTGCCAAAGGCGATGCTTCCTGAGGTGCGCCCGTCCTCGGAAGTATACGCGAAAACGGTTCCGCATCATTTCTTCGGCGTGGAGGTGCCGATCGCGGGAGCCGCGGGCGACCAGCAGGCGGCTTTGTTCGGCCAGGCGTGCTTTACGGAAGGGATGGCGAAAAATACGTACGGCACCGGCTGCTTTATGCTGATGAATACGGGGGAAAAAGCGGTGCAATCGAAACACGGGCTGCTCACAACGATCGCCTGGGGAATTGACGGCAAGGTTGAATACGCCCTTGAAGGCAGCATTTTCGTCGCCGGTTCGGCCATTCAATGGCTGCGCGACGGCTTGCGGATGATCAAAACGGCGGCTGACAGCGAAGCGTACGCCGAAAAAGTCGAGTCGACCGACGGGGTGTATGTCGTACCGGCGTTCGTCGGGCTTGGCACGCCGTATTGGGACAGCGAGGTGCGCGGGGCGGTGTTTGGCCTCACGCGCGGCACAACGAAAGAGCATTTCATCCGGGCCACCTTGGAATCGCTCGCTTACCAGACAAAAGATGTGCTCGCCGCCATGGAAGCCGATTCCGGCATCTCGCTGACCACGTTGCGCGTTGACGGCGGGGCGGTGAAAAACAATTTCCTTATGCAATTCCAGAGCGATTTGCTTGCCGTTCCGGTCGAACGTCCGGTTGTGAATGAAACGACGGCCTTGGGTGCGGCGTATTTGGCCGGGCTGGCGGTCGGCTACTGGAACAGCCGAGATGACATCGCCGCCCAATGGCAGCTCGAGCGCCGGTTTGAGCCGAAGATGGATGACGACAAGCGAACGATGCTCTACGATGGCTGGAAAAAAGCGGTGCGGGCGGCGATGGCGTTTAAATAACTATAGGGAACAAAGCAATAATCGATCGTGAATGGGCGGCCGCGGTCAAGCTGTGTCCTTTTCCACTTTTTTGTTCATTGCTTAGGCAGATGTTCCTTTCGTGGAGCATCTGCTTATTTATTGTCCAAAAAATAGTGGTTGAAACTGAGCTGTAGTTCACAGTCATGTTTTTCTATGAGGTATAAGACTGGAAAGGAATCAAAAAATTTACTGATATTTTTTCTATAAATATTGAATTTACGAAAAAAAATGATAGAATATTATCTGAATATTATATATAGTCTAAAATTTAGTAATACTAACAAAAGGGAGAAGGACACATTGGCAAAGCAAACGTTATTGGAAATTGAGGAGCTGCGAGTCTCTTTCCGCATCGGTGATGACTATTATGCGGCGGTCGACGACGTTTCGCTGGCGATCGGAGAGAACGAAGTCGTCGCTCTCGTCGGGGAGTCGGGTTGCGGCAAAAGCGCACTCGCTTTGTCGATCATGGGTCTCCACCCGCCCGAAAAGACAAAAATTGAGGGGCGCCTGCACTTTAAAGGGACAAATTTGCTGTCGCTCTCCGTTGCCGAACTCAATCGCATCCGCGGCAAAGAAATCGGGATGATCTTTCAGGATCCGTTAACGGCGCTCAATCCGCTCATGACGGTCGGCCGGCAGATCGAAGAAAGCATGGATTACCATCTGCGGCTGTCAGCAGCCGAAAAAAAGAAGCGAACGATCGTCTTGCTTCGCAAAGTCGGCATTCCGGAGCCGGAAAAGGTGTACCACCGTTATCCGCACGAGTTGTCCGGGGGGATGCGGCAGCGGGTCGTCATCGCGATCGCCATCGCCTGCGAGCCCGCCCTGCTCATCGCCGATGAACCGACAACGGCGCTTGATGTGACGATTCA
>NZ_LDPD01000053.1:0-483 GCF_001026865.1 Geobacillus sp. ZGt-1
AAAAATCAGTTATAATATACCCGTCTGACACGCCATAAACGGTATGCATCAACAAACATGACTAGAGCCTGCCCCCAGTTCACTGGCAACCAAACAATGAACATATTCTCAAACTGGCCGCGCGTTTGATCGGTTGCACAGCGCCAAAGGCAAGGAGCGGTCTCGTTTCGATGTTTTTCCTCAAAAAACCAGGAACGGATCAAACAATCGGAATTCTCGACGTCTCGAGGGGATGGAGTCTCTCCCCTAGCCGTCCCAGCGCTTAGGTGTACATTCTTATCATGGCCCCGTAGCTCAGTGGATAGAGCGTCGGTTTCCTAAACCGTGCGTCGGAGGTTCGAATCCTCTCGGGGCCGTTCCAACGATCCGACTAGTTCGGATTAAAATTCTTAAACCCCTTGATACGACTGCGTTTGCAGTCATTTTCCATTTTTTTGGAATCCGAAAAAATACGATAGAATTTGAAAAAATTTTGCACGAATT
>NZ_LDPD01000054.1:0-902 GCF_001026865.1 Geobacillus sp. ZGt-1
AAGTTGTTGTACGTATCGAGCGTGTAAAACCCGTTGTATTGGGCGATGGCGGGGTGAATGCCGATGCTGACGACGCGGTAGTCGGACACCGGGAGCCCGATGTATTGCTTGATTTCTTGGAACTGTTTTTCCGCGTAAAATTGCTTCACCGTCGGCTCGTAGCGGAAGACGATTTCTTCGTTAATCAAAAACACCAAGATCACTTGGGCCGCTAGCAGCCGCTTCGCCCACTTTTCTCCTTTTTCGCTGTATTGCCATACGATTTTCAGCGCTAGCGCAAACTGCACATAAATGACAAGCGGGCGCAAAAAATGAAAGCGGGCAAAGTTAAACGTGTCCAAAAAATGAAACCGCTCGGTAAGCGGCAGCCACCCTTTATAAAACCAAAAGGCGTACCACGCCGACAGGGCGAAATTCAGTCCGAATAGGAAAAGAAATAACCGTTCTTGCTTCCATCGTTTTTTCATGAAAACGAGATACAAGGCCATCAACCAGGCCGGCAAAATAAAAAAGGTATGCTCGGTCATGACGTGATGGTGGCCGAGGATAAAGTTTTTCCACGTCAAGCGGACGCAATGCCAAAACGACAACCGGGCATGGAAGTACTCATCCCGGCTTGTCGGCTCGTCTTCCCATAAAAACGAGTACACAAGCCGGTACTCGACAAGCAAATACAACAGCGTCATGTAAGCGATGGAAGTCAAAAAGCGGATGTTCCACCCCTTCCCGCGCAGCACATCCAAAAGCCAAAGAGTGCCCATGGCGGCAAGAAAGAAAAAGAACCCGAGCACAAAGCTGGAATAAAACGGGAGAAGCGTGAGCGCGACGTAATGTTTCCACTCCCCCTCGCCTTTCCGGATGCTCAAAAACGCCCAGAGCGCAAGCGGCATGCCGAGCGTGCT
>NZ_LDPD01000055.1:0-558 GCF_001026865.1 Geobacillus sp. ZGt-1
ATGCCGAGCGTGCTTAACATCCCCGACGGCCAAAACAGCGTCAGCGCAAATGCGAGCGCCACGCCGATGCGAACAGCCATCCAACGCGGCTCGGGCAGGAAATGCGTTTTCAACAACAAATACATGCCGACAAATACCACCACCCTTGTGATCGTTTGGCTGAGCGCATAAGCAGTCATCGTGGGAAATAACGCGTGCAGCCAGACGATGCCGGTCAACTCCGAACCGAGGGCATTTCTTGACAACTTGCCGTTGGCGATTTGCGGAATCTTCGCGTCAAGCGGCCCGGTGATTTTTCCGCTTTCGGAGAGCACCTTATACCAAGCGATATTGGAATCCAAATTATCGTGGACGCGAATATGGGCGTTTTCGCCAAGGAGAAAGAGCGGGGACACGTAAAGGGCGATGACGCCAAGCGCCAAAAGGAAAAATCGCCGCTCGCTTTGTACGTCCATCGGCATGACGCTCCTATTTCCAAGTTTCTATTGGATACGATGTGCAATTAGGAGAAAATTATTCCTAAGGACGGTCGAAGAGGGTGGTGATTTATGAAAAGGG
>NZ_LDPD01000056.1:0-419 GCF_001026865.1 Geobacillus sp. ZGt-1
TCCGCCTCTGCGCGGGCTTCCAGAAGCGGAGAAAGATCCAACCGCCCGCGCAAATAGGCGGCGATGCGCTCATTCCCCTCCAAAAACTGCAACGCCACCCATCGTTTGTTTCCAGGCACATCGTCCGGCAGCTGCTCGGCAATGCGACAGATCGCGCGTTCCACCTCAACGCCGTAATCAATAAAAATGCGGGAATGGTGTCCGTCTTTTGCCGACAAAATGGTGCGCGATAACTCCTTTGTCCCCTTTCCCGTTCGGGCGATGACCGGAACAACTGGGACGCCGAGATGGCGCGACAGCTTGGCGGCATCGATTTTGACGCCGCGTTTTTCAGCGACATCCACCATATTCAAAGCGATGATGAGCGGGCGGCCAAATTCCAATAGCTGAACCGTCAAATGCAAGTTGCGCTTGAGTTG
>NZ_LDPD01000057.1:0-1365 GCF_001026865.1 Geobacillus sp. ZGt-1
TTTTTTCGAAGCACAGCGTGCCGATAAAGGAGTGGATCGCATGAGAAATCCAAGTGTACGAAACATCTCGTTTTATCTAGCGGCGGCGTTGATCTTCTCGATGATGGTCTACAACGTCTTTTATCATCTAGGAACATTCCCGATTTCAAGCTGGGACGAAGCGCGTCATGGCGTCAATGCATACGAAATGCTGAGGCATGGAAACTTGATCGTCAACACATACCTTGGGCATCCTGATTACTGGAATTTAAAGCCTCCTGTCAGCTACTGGGCGATCATGATTGGCTTTAAACATACAGCCTTGGAGTGCCACTCTCTCCAAGGCTGCGCAACCATTCTTCTAGAATTTTAGGAATAAACTTTACTCCAACCTCTTCTCATCCCGCTTAACTTTCGTTAAAAATAATCAACTTCAACTCCGTCATTTCCTCGATCGCATAGCGAATCCCTTCGCGGCCAAACCCGCTTTCTTTCACGCCGCCGTACGGCATATGGTCAACGCGGAACGTTGGGATGTCGTTAATCAACACGCCGCCAACGTGCAGTTGTTTCGCCGCTTTCCATGCGGTATGGATGTTGTCGGTGTAGATGCCTGCCTGCAAGCCGTAGCGCGAGTCATTGACCAATTCAATGGCTTCATCGATCGAACGGACGCGGTTGATCAAGACGATCGGGGCGAACACTTCTTGGCACGACACTTTCATCGTCGGTTCGGCGTCGACAATGACGGTCGGAAGCAGGATGTTGCCGTCGCGTTCGCCGCCAAGAACAACGTTGGCGCCGCCTTGTTTCGCCTCTTCGATCCAAGAGAGCGCCCGGTCGACATCGTTTGGCGTAATCAAGGCGGATACATCGGTGGTTGGATCCAACGGGTCGCCTGTTTTCAACTGTTTCGCGGCGGCGACAAATTTTTCGACGAACTCGTCATAACGATTCTCATGCACGTAAATGCGCTGGAGTGAAATGCACACCTGCCCTTGGAACGTGAACGCACCGAACACGCAGCGCGGGATGATGCGATCAAGATCGACCTGTTCATCGACGATCACGGCCGAGTTGGAGCCGAGCTCGAGCGTCACCCGCTTTAAGCCCGCCTTATTGCGGATCGCGATGCCGACTTCCGGGCTGCCGGTGAAGGTGATCATGCTGATGCGCGGGTCGGTGACGATTTTGTCGCCGACCGTGCGGCCGCTTCCCGTGACGACGTTGAGCGCCCCTTTCGGCAAACCGGCTTTTTCGAACAGTTCGGCAATAAAGTAGGCGGACAGCGGCGTTTGGCTGGCTGGCTTCAACACAACGGTGTTGCCCGAGGCGATGGCCGGGCCAAGTTTATGGGCCACCAAGTTCATCGGGAAGTTAAACGGC
>NZ_LDPD01000058.1:0-784 GCF_001026865.1 Geobacillus sp. ZGt-1
ATGCGTCTTCGCGAATGGCCGTATGCGGGCACCCGCCCGTTTCGACGCCGATAATCCGATCTTCCGGCAGAACGCTGTGTTTGATTAAAAATTGGGCATCTTCTTTTGTATAAATATCATTCGTAATGACCGCGATGCTAAAGCGGCGATGCATCGCCCGCGTCAGCTTCTCGACAAGCATCGTTTTGCCGGCGCCGACCGGGCCGCCGATGCCGATTCGTACCGGTTCCATTCTGGATTCTCCCTTCTCTGTCCTTCTTTCGTTCCACGTCAAACAAGATTTACGACATAAACAATCGAACAGGAAGACGTTCATGCTGCATTTGTGCAATTTCCAGACCAACGGCTGCCGCTCCGAGCTCCTCTTCGTCGAGCGTCTCGATGATGCTTGCGGCATGAATCAAATATGGCTGCACCATGACAAGAAGCTTTTGCCCGTCCGTTTGACCGAGGGGGATGCCGCGGACCGCGTTTTGCACCATCGTTTGTACGGAAGCAAACAAATACGTCAGCACCGTCGTTTGTTTGGCTGCTCCGATTTTGCGGCCAACCGCCGCAAACACAATGGCCGGATGAATGGACCGCGTCGTTTGCACGATCTCATCCAATTCATCGACTCCGTAAATGTCGCGGCACAGTTTCCATAAGCGCCCCCCAATCATTCTCGTTCCTTCTCGCGTTTCCTTCGCCAAGCAGAGAGCAAACAGCGTGTCGTTCAGCCGCCGCAGTCCTTCCATACGGTCGACTTCCAACTGCTCATAGGCGATCCGGCACGCCAATCCAT
>NZ_LDPD01000059.1:0-743 GCF_001026865.1 Geobacillus sp. ZGt-1
CTTCTTATTACAAATAACAGCGTCATTTTTGAATATCTTCTCTATCCGGTTGTCAGTGTGTACGTCTATGCCACCTCGCGCCGAGCGCGCTGGCCGGGTGTGGCGGCGCAATGCGCGGGGTATGCGGCGGTGCTGACGGCCCTTGAGGTTGTCTTTGAACGGCATACGGATTTGATCGAATATCATGGTTGGAAGTGGGAATACTCGCTCGTTACGATGTTTCTGTTGACGCTGGCCGTTCGGTTGCTCGCAGGGCGAATGCTGAGACGAAATGAGTGAGCCAGCATGTCTATTTTTGCCCGTTTGGCGCTATACATATAGTATCATGTCCAAAAGGAGGCAAACGGGATGGTGCTGTTTGACATCAAACACCGCCTGTATTATGAAGCCATCAATTCCACGCGCCCGAAAATGGCGCCGATCCGCCAAGACCGGGCTTGGGGGTATGTATGGAAGACTGTAAACGGCGAGCGGGTGAAGTTTTGGATCGATTTCCGGCGCGGGCGGTACATGTATTTTGAGTACGGGCGCAAGTGTTACCGGGTCGCGTACTTGCAGGCAAACGGAAAAAAGTCAGGCGATGATGTGTTGGATGGCGCGATGATCGATTTGACGGTGGATGGGCATCGGCTGCTGTTCATGAAAGGGCGCGTAGGCCGCGAGACGGCGCAAGTGGTCTAAAGCAGGTGCGCCTCTTGGCAGGCGTTGGATGATCTTTTTCGCGCTTACGCTGAAACGGCGGG
>NZ_LDPD01000006.1:0-97 GCF_001026865.1 Geobacillus sp. ZGt-1
TAGTTTTGAGGGAATGAACTTCCTTCTTGACATTGTTTGTTTTTCAAGTATAATAAATGATGTCAAAATCCAAATGCTTGCCTAGTGGCTATGGCGG
>NZ_LDPD01000006.1:179-32223 GCF_001026865.1 Geobacillus sp. ZGt-1
AGTAGGTCGCTGCTAGGCAGGCAAAAAAATGAGGGAGCTGAATGGTTCTCTCATTATTTTTGCCTAATGGGAAATGAGTCATTTTGAATGACGCCATTTTCAATCCTCTCCCCCAAAATGTAAAGCGTGATCATCGTTTCCTAGACCCCCTTTTTCATAAAAGCGATAGGAAACGGAAACTCGCGTAAGGGTGTCCTGTACGGCATGGACACCCTCTTTTTTTACTTTTTTTGGAAAGGCAGGTATCTTCTTTTTTTGCACTCGTGGGGAGATTATTCGCTTTTTTTGATGACAATTTTCTTTTTCGGCTCGTCAGGGATAAGTCGATGCAGGTGGATGAACAACAGGCCGTTATGGTATGTTGCTTCGATGCGGTCCTCTTTGACGGCGAACGGCAGTGGGATTGTTTTTTGGAATTGGCCTTGGAAAAGGCCTTCTTCTACTAGCTCAAACCCTTTGAAGTTTAGATTAATGGTTGCCTTCACTTCCAACGTTTTGTATGATACATACACTTCTGCATCTTCGATTTTTTCGAGCCCCGGGAGGCTGATGACAACGAGTAGCTCGTTGTCTTTTTTGTAAATGTTCATGCCGGATGATGGTTTGTTTGAGTTTGATGACGGCAGCAACGGCTGGATGCTTCCCCAAAAATCATTTTGGAAAAATTGCTGCCAATGTTTTGTCCAATCGGAAAACGGCATAAATGGATTTTCGTTGGTCATAACGTCTCCCTCCTCCGCTCCTTCATCATATGCCGTCTTCTTCGTTTGGTGATTCAAAAAACACGAACATTTGCTTTGGTGAAATACTAAATGTTCGATTTTTTCCTTGACACGCCGAAAAAAAACCTGCTACTATAAAGGTAACTTCATAGTGTATGAGAAGATCCCTCATATAATTTTGGGAATATGGCCCAAAAGTTTCTACCCAATCACCGTAAATGATTGGACTATGAGGGAAAGGATCGGTTTTGGCTTTTTTTCGATCAGCAACTGTCAAAGCCCAGAACGATGCTTTCCCTCGTTTATGAACGGGAACGCATGTTCTGGGTTTTGTTGTGCTAGCAAAAGGAGTGAAACGGTATGAGCCCGCTCGTTGGGGTGATCATGGGAAGCCATTCGGATTGGGAAACGATGAAACATGCTTGCGCTATTTTGGCGGAATTGGGTGTTCCGTTTGAGAAAAAAGTCGTATCGGCGCACCGGACGCCGGATGAGATGTTTCGGTATGCGGAGACAGCCGAGGAGCGCGGCATCCGCGTGATCATTGCCGGCGCTGGCGGAGCGGCTCACTTGCCGGGGATGATCGCGGCGAAAACGACGCTGCCGGTGATTGGGGTGCCCGTGCAGTCAAAAGCATTGAATGGACTTGATTCGTTATTGTCGATTGTGCAAATGCCAGGCGGGGTGCCGGTGGCGACGGTGGCGATCGGCAAGGCGGGGGCGACCAACGCCGGACTGCTCGCCGCATCGATTCTTGGACTGCTTGAGCCACGCTATATGGAGGCGCTCAAAGCGCGGCGGGAAGCGATTCGCAAACAAATCGTAGAAAGCAGTGATCAATTTGACTAAGCAACGGATCGTTCCTGGGCAGACGATCGGCATCATCGGCGGGGGGCAGCTCGGGCGGATGATGGCTTTGGCGGCGCGCGAGATGGGTTTTCGCATCGCCGTGCTCGACCCAACGCCTGACTCCCCGTGCGGGCAAGTGGCCGATGTGGAGATTACGGCGCCTTATCATGATTTGGACGCCATCGCTGAACTGGCCCGCGTGAGCGATGTCATTACGTACGAATTTGAAAATATCGATGCGCGAGCGCTTGAGTGGCTGGAGGCAAACGCCTATGTCCCGCAAGGAAGCCGACTGCTTGCGGTGACGCAAGACCGGGCGCTGGAGAAAGCGGCGATCGTTGATGCCAGCTTGCCGGTGGCGCCCTATGTCGAAGTGAATGGAGCGGAGGAACTTGAACAGGCCGTTCAGACGATCGGTTTCCCGTGCGTCTTGAAAACGCGGCGCGGCGGCTACGACGGCAAAGGACAATATGTGCTGCGCGGCGAAGGCGATCTAGCCAAAGCGGCTGATTTGCTTGGGCTTGGCCCATGCATTTTGGAAGGCTGGGTGCCGTTTGTGAAGGAAATGTCGGTCATTGTCGCCCGCAACCTCGATGGTGAGACGGCTGTTTTTCCAGTGGCGGAAAATATTCATATCGAGAACATTTTGCATCAAACGATCGTTCCGGCTCGAATTCCGGAAAGCGTGCAAGAGCGGGCCATTCGCTACGCGGAAGTGTTGGCCGCATCGTTTTCGCTCGTTGGGACGCTGGCGGTGGAAATGTTTTTGACTGCGGACGGGGATATTTATATTAATGAGCTGGCCCCTAGACCGCACAACTCCGGACATTATACAATCAATGCATGCGCGACGTCGCAGTTTGCCCAGCACATCCGCGCCGTCTGCAACTGGCCGCTCGGATCGACCGAATTGTTGAAGCCGGCGGTGATGGTCAATATTTTAGGCGAGCACGTCGAGCCGGTCATTCGGCATATCGGTGCGTTCGACGGGGGGACCTACGTCCATCTGTACGGCAAACACGAAGCGAAGCCGAAGCGGAAAATGGGGCATGTGACGGTGCTGGCAGACGATGTCGAGGCGGCGTTGGCGAGAATCGAATCGTGGCAAATTTGGCATGATCGGAGGCTGGAACGAGGATGATTGAACGTTACACAAGACCGGAAATGGGAGCGATTTGGACCGAGGAAAACCGCTTTAAAGCATGGCTTGAGGTGGAACTGCTCGCGTGCGAGGCGTGGGCCGAGCTTGGCGTCATCCCAAAAGAAGATGTCCGCCGCCTGCGTGAAAACGCGTCGTTTGACGTCAACCGCATTAAGGAAATCGAAGAAGAAACGCGCCACGATGTCGTCGCCTTCACCCGCGCCGTTTCTGAGACGCTTGGGGAAGAACGAAAATGGGTGCATTATGGTCTCACGTCGACCGATGTCGTCGATACGGCGCTCGGCTACTTGTTAAAGCAGGCGAACGCGATTTTGCGGCGTGATTTGGAAAACTTCATTCAAGTGCTGAAAGAGAAAGCGCGCGAACATAAATACACGGTCATGATGGGGCGCACGCACGGCGTTCATGCCGAACCGACGACGTTCGGGCTGAAGCTGGCGCTTTGGTATGCCGAGATGGTGCGAAATTTGGAGCGGTTTGAACAAGCTGCCAAGATGGTGGAAGTAGGGAAAATTTCCGGCGCAGTCGGCACGTACGCCAACGTGGATCCGTTTGTGGAGCAGTATGTGTGTGAAAAACTCGGCTTGACGCCGGCGCCGATTTCGACGCAGACGCTGCAGCGCGACCGCCACGCTTACTATATGGCGACATTGGCCTTAATTGCGACATCGATTGAAAAATTTGCCGTCGAGATTCGCGGCTTGCAAAAAAGCGAAGTCCGCGAAGTCGAAGAGTTTTTTGCCAAAGGACAAAAAGGCTCATCAGCGATGCCGCATAAGCGCAATCCGATCGGTTCGGAAAACATGACCGGCATGGCGCGCGTCATTCGCGGCTATATGGTGACAGCGTACGAAAACGTGCCGCTTTGGCATGAACGCGACATTTCCCATTCGTCGGCCGAGCGCATCATTTTGCCGGATGCGACGATTGCGTTGAATTATATGTTGAACCGATTCGCGAATATCGTGAAACATTTGCTTGTGTACCCGGAAAACATGAAAAAAAATATGGAGCGCACGTTCGGGCTCATTTATTCACAGCGAGTCTTGCTTGCTTTGATCGACAAGGGGATGACGCGCGAGGAGGCGTACGATTTGGTGCAGCCGAAAGCGATGGAAGCGTGGGAGAGACAAGTGCCGTTCCGCTCGCTTCTTGAAGCGGATGAGCGGATCATGAGCCGGCTGACGAAAGAGGAGCTCGATGATTGTTTTGATTATCGCTATCACTTGAAACATGTCGATACGATTTTTGCACGCTTAGGGTTGGAGTGAGCGGCTGCCGGCTGGTCGAAGCCGGCCGGCTATACAAAAGATTTTCAATCTTCTGGACAAATGGAGGCGTTGATCGTGCCGACGAAACAACAGCTGTTATATGAAGGGAAAGCGAAAAAAATTTACGCGACTGACGAGCCAGATGTGCTTTGGGTCGAGTACAAAGACAGCGCAACGGCGTTTAACGGCGAAAAAAAGGCGACGATCGCCGGCAAAGGGCGGCTCAATAACGAGATTTCCAGCTTGTTGTTTTTGAAGCTGCGCGAAGCAGGCATTGCCAATCATTTTATTGAAAAGCTGTCGCCAACGGAACAATTGGTCCGGCGCGTGACGATCATCCCGCTTGAAGTCGTTGTCCGCAATGTGGTAGCGGGAAGTTTAGCCAAGCGGATCGGTCTAGAGGAAGGGACGCCGCTTGAGGCGCCGCTTGTTGAGTTTTATTACAAAAACGACGACCTTGGCGACCCATTGCTCTTGGAAGATCATATCTTCATTTTAAAACTCGCCAGCCGCGAGGAAGTCGCCGCGCTGAAGCAGGCCGCGCTTGCGGTGAATGACGTGCTGCGCCTCCATTTTGCCGAGCGGAACGTGCGGTTGATTGATTTTAAGCTTGAGTTCGGCCGTACAGCAGACGGAGCCATCCTCTTGGCGGATGAGATTTCACCGGACACGTGCCGGTTATGGGACGCAAAGACGAACGAAAAGCTCGACAAAGACGTGTTCCGCCGCGACTTGGGCAGTTTGACGGACGCATACGAAGTCATTTTACAACGGTTAGGGGGAGAATCGGCATGTACAAAGTAAAAGTGTATGTCACGTTGCGAGAGAGTGTGTTGGATCCGCAAGGGACCGCTGTAAAAGGGGCGCTGCACAGCTTATCGTATACGGAAGTGAAAGATGTACGAATCGGGAAGTTTATGGAGCTCGTGATGGAAGAGAGCGACCGCGACATCAACGAGCTCGTTCGCGAGATGTGTGAAAAACTGCTTGCCAACCCGGTGATTGAAGACTACCGCTATGAAATCGAGGAGGCCGTCGCCCGATGAAGTTTGCCGTCGTTGTGTTTCCGGGATCGAATTGCGATGTCGATATGTATCATGCGATCGCCGATGAGCTTGGCGAGGAAGTCGAGTACGTCTGGCATGATGAGGACAACTTGGACCGGTTTGACGCCGTTTTGCTTCCGGGCGGATTTTCGTACGGCGATTACTTGCGTTCCGGAGCCATTGCCCGTTTCTCCAAGGTGATGGCTGCCGTAAAAAAAGCCGCCGAAGCGGGAAAACCGGTGCTTGGGGTGTGCAACGGGTTTCAAATTTTGCTCGAAGCCGGCTTGCTTCCTGGGGCGATGCGCCGCAATCAAGGGTTGAAATTCATCTGCCGGCCGGTCCAGCTGACGGTGGAAAATCATGAAACGATGTTTACGTCTGCCTACGAAAAAGGCGAAGTCATTACAATTCCAATCGCCCATGGTGAAGGGAATTATTATTGCGATGAACAGACGCTCGAGCGCCTTGTCGAGAACCGGCAAATCGTGTTCCGTTACCATGGAGAAAATCCGAACGGCAGCTTGGCGGATATTGCCGGCATCGTCAATGAACAGGGCAATGTGCTCGGCATGATGCCGCATCCGGAGCGGGCGGTCGACGCCTTGCTCGGCAGCGCGGACGGATTGAAACTATTCCGATCGATCGTCAACTATTGGAGGGAGACGCATGTCGTTACTGCTTGAGCCGAGCGCGGCGATGATCAAAGAACAAAAGTTGTACCGTGAGATGGGGTTAACAGATGAAGAGTTTGCGCGCATTGAAGCGATTTTGGGGAGACTGCCGAACTACACGGAAACCGGCATTTTTGCCGTCATGTGGTCGGAGCATTGCAGCTACAAAAACTCGAAGCCGGTGCTGAAAAAATTCCCGACTGATGGTCCGCACGTGCTGCAAGGGCCGGGTGAGGGTGCGGGCATTGTCGATATTGGCGACGGGCTGGCGGTGGCGTTTAAAATCGAAAGCCATAATCACCCGTCAGCGATCGAGCCGTACCAAGGAGCGGCGACCGGGGTCGGCGGCATCATCCGCGACGTCTTTTCAATGGGAGCGCGGCCGATTGCGCTGCTGAACTCGCTTCGATTTGGCGAATTGACGTCGCCGCGCGTCAAATATTTGTTCGAGCAGGTCGTCGCCGGCATTGCCGGGTACGGCAACTGCGTCGGCATCCCGACCGTCGGCGGCGAGGTGCAGTTCGACCCGGCGTATGAAGGCAACCCATTGGTCAACGCCATGTGCGTCGGGATCATCCGCCATGAGGACATTCAGCGCGGCGTGGCGACCGGGGTCGGCAACACGGTCATGTACGTCGGGGCGAAAACGGGCCGCGACGGCATCCACGGGGCGACGTTTGCTTCGGAAGAGTTGAGCGAACAGTCGGAAGCAAAGCGTCCCGCCGTGCAAGTCGGCGACCCGTTTATGGAAAAACTGCTGCTTGAGGCGTGTCTTGAAGCAGTCAAGTCCGATGCGTTAGTCGGCATTCAAGATATGGGGGCGGCAGGACTCACGAGTTCATCCGCCGAGATGGCAAGCAAAGGCGGATTTGGCATTGAAATGAATTTGGATCTCGTCCCGCAGCGTGAGGCAGGCATGACGCCGTACGAAATGATGCTGTCCGAATCGCAGGAACGGATGCTGCTTGTTGTCAAGCAAGGTTGTGAAGACGAAATCGCCGCGATTTTTGCCAAATACGGCCTCGAGGCCAAAGCAATCGGCAAAGTGACCGATGACAAAATGCTCCGCCTCTTGTTCCGAGGCGAGGTGGCGGCGGAAATTCCGGTGGACGCCTTGGCGAAAGACGCGCCGGTGTATCATAAACCGTCTGCCGAGCCGGCTTATTACCGCGAGTTTCAAGCGATGCCGCCGTATACTCCGCACATCGAAGACTACAATCAAACATTGCTCGGGCTGCTCGCCCAGCCGACGATTGCGAGCAAAGAATGGGTGTACGACCAGTACGACTATATGGTGCGGACGAATACGGTCGTCGCCCCGGGATCGGACGCGGCGGTCGTGCGCATCCGCGGCACGAACAAGGCGCTCGCGCTGACGACGGATTGCAACTCGCGCTACTTGTATTTGGATCCGGAAACGGGCGGGAAAATCGCGGTCGCCGAGGCGGCGCGCAATGTCATCTGCTCCGGAGCAAAGCCGCTCGCCATTACGGACTGCCTCAACTTTGGCAGCCCGGAAAAGCCGGAGATTTTCTGGCAGCTCGAAAAAGCGGTCGACGGGATGAGCGAAGCGTGCCGGGCGCTCGGGACGCCGGTGGTGAGCGGCAACGTCTCGCTGTACAATGAAACGAACGGCGAGGCCGTGTACCCAACCCCGGTCGTTGGCATGGTCGGTCTCATTGACGATCTTTCCCATATTACGACTCAGTCGTTTAAACAAGCGGGCGACCTCATTTACGTGATCGGCGAGGCGAAGCCGGAGTTTGGCGGCAGCGAGTTGCAAAAATGGCTGGAAGGCCGCATTTTTGGAAAAGCACCGGAGATTGACTTAGAGGTGGAAGCAAGCCGCCAGCGCCAGCTGCTTGCGGCGATCCGCGCGGGGGTGGTGGCGTCAGCGCATGATATTGCCGAAGGAGGATTAGCCGTTGCGCTTGCTGAGTGTGTCATGGGTGCCTCGGGGCTTGGCGCCAAGGTGACGATCGGCGGTGACCTCGTCAGTGAACTGTTCAGCGAAACGCAATCACGCTTTGTTGTCTCGGTGAAAAAAGAGCAAAAAGAGGCGTTTGAGCAACTGGTTGAAGCGAAACAAATCGGCGAAGTGACAGACGACGGCGCATTCGTGGTGAACGGGGAGCACGGTGAGACGCTCATTCACCTTTCCGTTGCCAAGATGCGAAACGTCTGGAAAGGGGCTATTCCATGCTTGCTGAAATCAAAGGATTGAACGAGGAGTGCGGCATTTTCGGCATTTGGGGGCATGAAGACGCCGCCCGGCTCACATACTACGGGCTTCACAGCCTGCAGCACCGTGGGCAGGAAGGGGCCGGCATCGTTGTCGCGCATAACGGGAGCTTATCCAGTCATAAAGGGCTGGGGCTGGTGACCGATGTGTTTCAAAGCGGTACGCTCGATGCGCTCAAAGGGGCGGCGGCCATCGGTCATGTCCGCTATTCGACGGCGGGCGGGGGCGGCTATGAAAACGTTCAGCCGCTCTTGTTCCGCTCGCAAACCGGCGCGATGGCGCTCGCCCATAACGGCAACTTGACAAACGCCATCGAGTTGAAGCTCGCGCTTGAAGGGCAAGGAAGCATTTTTCAGACGACATCGGATACGGAAGTGTTCGCCCATCTCATCCGCCGCAGCCAAGCGCCGACGTTTGTCGAGCAAATGAAAGAGGCGCTCAGTCAGATCGAAGGGGCGTTTGCGTTTTTGCTGCTGACGGAAAAGGCGCTCTATGCGGCGCTTGATCCGCACGGGTTTCGGCCGCTGTCGCTCGGCCGGCTCGGTTCGGCGTATGTCGTGGCGTCGGAAACGTGCGCGTTTGACGTCATCGGCGCCACATACGAGCGGGAAGTGGCGCCTGGGGAATTGCTCATCATCAGCCGCGAAGGGGTGCGTTCAGAACGGTTCGCTCCTAGGCAGCCGCGGTCGATTTGCAGCATGGAGTACATTTATTTCGCTCGTCCGGACAGCCATGTCGACGGCATCAATGTCCATAAGGCCCGAAAAAACTTAGGAAAGCGGCTGGCCTTGGAAGCGCCGGCAGAGGCCGACATCGTCACCGGCGTGCCGGACTCAAGCATCTCTGTTGCCATCGGCTACGCTGAGGCGAGCGGCATTCCATACGAATTGGGGTTGATTAAAAACCGATATGTCGGGCGGACGTTCATCCAGCCGTCGCAGGCGTTGCGCGAGCAAGGAGTGAAAATGAAGCTGTCGCCGGTGCGCGGGGTTGTGGCCGGCAAACGGGTTGTGATGGTGGATGATTCGATCGTGCGCGGGACGACGAGCCGGCGCATCGTCGCGATGCTCCGTGAAGCCGGGGCGGTTGAAGTGCACGTGCGCATCAGCGCGCCGCCGATCACCCATCCTTGCTTTTACGGCATTGATACGTCGTCAAAGGAAGAATTGATCGCGGCGAATCGCACTGTTGAAGAGATTCGGCGCTTGATTGGCGCTGATTCCCTCGCCTTTATCAGCCAGGAAGGGATGCTTGAGGCCATCGGGCGTCCGGACGTCTCGCCGCAGCGCGGGCAATGTTTGGCGTGTTTCACTGGCCAATATCCGACCCGCCTCGGTCAAGCGGCGCGGCCATGTCTGACGATGAAATGATGGAGGAAGTATAACCGGTGCAGCTGACGAATGTGGTGGCGCGTTTCCGCGAGAGAAACGCTGCGCAACAAGAGCGTCGCCTGGCGTCCTGAGCGTGATGGGCGGCGAAAAGGAGGAGTTGACGTGGCAAAGGCATACAAACAAGCAGGGGTCGACATCGAGGCTGGTTATCAGGCCGTCGCCCTCATGAAAGAGCACGTGCAAAAAACGATGCGTCCCGAAGTGCTGGGCGGGATCGGCGGGTTTGGCGGCTTGTTTGATCTATCCGCGCTTGGTTACCGCCAGCCGGTGCTCATCTCCGGCACGGACGGTGTCGGAACGAAGTTGAAACTAGCGTTTTTGCTTGACCGGCATGATACGATCGGCATCGATTGTGTCGCTATGTGTGTCAACGATATTATTGTCCAAGGGGCGGAGCCGCTCTTTTTCCTCGACTATATCGCTTGCGGCAAGGCGGTGCCGGAGAAAATCGCCGCCATCGTCAAAGGAGTGGCCGACGGCTGCGTCGAAGCCGGCTGCGCCTTGATCGGCGGGGAGACCGCGGAAATGCCAGGAATGTATGATGAAGATGAGTATGATTTGGCTGGGTTTGCGGTCGGCGTTGCGGAAAAAGAGCGACTCATAACCGGAGAGACGATCCAAGCGGGCGATGCGCTTGTCGGCCTGCCATCAAGCGGCCTTCACAGCAACGGCTATTCGCTTGTGCGCCGCATCGTGTTTGAACAAGCGAAATTGTCGCTTGATGAGATTTACGAGCCGCTTGATGTTCCACTCGGCGAGGAGTTATTGAAGCCGACGCGCATTTATGCGAAACTGTTGCGCTCTGTGCGCGAGCGGTTTACGATCAAAGGGATGGCGCATATTACCGGCGGCGGGTTGATCGAAAACATTCCGCGCATGCTGCCGCCGGGAATCGGCGCGCGCATTCAGCTCGGTTCATGGCCGATTTTGCCGATTTTTGACTTTTTGCGTGAAAAGGGCAGCCTTGAGGAAGAAGAAATGTTTTCCGTCTTTAATATGGGCATCGGCCTTGTGCTCGCTGTCAGTCCGGAAACGGCGGCTCCTCTTGTTGAGTGGCTTTCGGAACGAGGCGAACCGGCGTACATCATCGGCGAAGTGGCCGAAGGAGCGGGCGTGTCGTTTGCTGGAGGGGGCCGGGCATGAAGCGGCTGGCGGTGTTCGCTTCAGGAAGCGGCACGAACTTTCAAGCGATCGTGGACGCGGCCAAACGCGGCGATTTGCCGGCTCGTGTGGCGCTTTTGGTCTGCGACCGCCCTGGTGCGAAAGTCATTGAACGAGCGGCGCGCGAAAACGTGCCGGCGTTCGTGTTTTCCCCAAAAGACTACCCGTCCAAAGCGGCGTTTGAGAGCGAGATTTTGCGTGAGCTAAAGGGACGCCAAATCGACTGGATTGCGTTGGCCGGCTATATGCGCTTGATCGGGCCGACGCTGCTTTCGGCTTATGAGGGGAAGATCGTCAACATCCATCCGTCGCTGTTGCCCGCGTTTCCGGGCAAAGATGCGATCGGCCAAGCGTATCGGGCTGGTGTATCGGAAACGGGCGTCACCGTTCATTACGTCGATGAGGGAATGGATACCGGGCCGGTCATCGCCCAGCGCGTTGTTCCGATCGTGCCGGGCGAGCCGATCGAGGCGCTTGAGGCGCGCATCCATCAAGTCGAACACGAGCTGTACCCGACGGTGTTGCGCATGCTGCTAGGGGAAAAGGAACAACAGGAAGAAAGGATCGAGAACGATGGCAGTGAAACGAGCATTGATCAGCGTGTCCAATAAGGAAGGCGTCATTCCGTTTGCGAAGCAGCTGGCTGAACTTGGCATTGATATCATTTCGACCGGTGGGACGAAACGAGCGCTTGAAGACGCCGGCGTTCCCGTCATTTCGATTTCCGATGTCACCGGCTTTCCGGAAATTTTGGACGGGCGCGTCAAAACATTGCATCCGGCCATTCACGGCGGCATTTTGGCGGTGCGCAGCGATGAGCGCCACCAAGCAGCGCTCGCAGAGCATGGCATTCGCCCGATCGATTTGGTCGTCGTCAACTTGTATCCGTTCCAACAAACGATCGCCAAACCGGATGTGACGCTCGCGGAGGCGATTGAAAACATCGATATCGGCGGCCCGACGATGGTGCGTGCGGCGGCGAAAAACTATGCTGATGTCGCGATTGTCGTCGATCCAGCCGACTATCCGATGGTGATTGAAGAACTGAAAACGACCGGTTCGATCCAAGCAAAAACGCGGCAACAACTGGCGGCGAAAGCGTTCCGCCATACGGCGGCGTATGACGCGATGATCGCCGAATATTTGACCGGTCTCACCGGCGAAGAGTATCCGGAAACGCTCACCGTCACCTACACGAAAAAACAGTCGTTGCGCTATGGCGAAAATCCGCATCAATCGGCGGCGTTTTACGCCAAACCGCTCGGCGCGGCGTTCTCGATTGCCAAAGCGGCACAGCTGCACGGCAAAGAGTTGTCGTACAACAACATTAACGACGCCAATGCGGCGATCAACCTCATTCGCGAATTTCAAGAGCCGGCTGTGGCCGCCATCAAACATATGAACCCGTGCGGCGTCGGGGTCGGTGCCACGCTTCTTGAGGCATTTACGAAAGCGTACGAGGCCGATCCGGTCTCGATTTTCGGCGGCATTGTCGCCGTCAACCGGGAAGTGGACAAAGAAACAGCCGAACGGATGCACGACATCTTTTTGGAAATCGTCATCGCCCCATCGTTCAGCGACGAGGCGCTCGCCATTTTGACGAAAAAGAAAAACATCCGCTTGTTGACGCTTGNTTTTGCCGCGCCGGACGTCAAGGAAAAAATGCTCGTTTCCGTCAATGGCGGCTTGCTCGTCCAAGAGGCCGATACGTTCACGCTCGAAGACGCTGAATGGAACGTCGTTACGAAGCGCGAGCCGACCGAGGCGGAGCGCGAACAGCTTCGGTTTGCTTGGAAGGTTGTCAAACATGTGAAATCGAATGCGATTGTACTGGCCAAAAACGGGATGACAGTCGGCGTTGGCGCCGGGCAAATGAACCGGGTCGGCGCGGCCAAAATTGCGATCGAACAAGCCGGGGAACAGGCGGTTGGCGCCGTGTTGGCGTCCGATGCGTTCTTCCCGATGGACGATACGGTTGAAGCAGCAGCAAAAGCCGGCATTACCGCGATCATTCAGCCGGGCGGCTCGATTCGCGACGCGGATTCGATCCGCAAAGCGGATGAATACGGCATCGCCATGGTCTTCACCGGCGTGCGCCACTTTAAACATTAAGCGTGGCAAAGGAGAGGGAGACGATGAATGTACTGGTCATCGGACGAGGCGGGCGCGAGCACGCCATCGCCTGGAAAGCGGCGCAAAGCCCGCTTGTTGGCAAGCTGTATGTAGCGCCGGGAAACCCGGGCATCGCGGACGTGGCGGAACTGGTCCATATTGATGAGCTCGATATTGAGGCATTGGTGCAGTTTGCGAAACAACAGGCGATCGATTTGACGATCGTCGGGCCGGAAGCGCCGCTTGCTTCCGGCATTGTTGACCGTTTTATGGCCGAGGGGCTTCGCATTTTCGGCCCAAGCCAGAGGGCGGCGCTCATCGAAGGAAGCAAGGCGTTTGCCAAAGAGCTGATGAAGAAATACGGCATCCCAACGGCGGACCATGCGGCCTTTACGTCGTACGAAGAGGCGAAAGCTTATATTGAACAAAAAGGCGCGCCGATCGTCATTAAAGCGGACGGATTGGCCGCCGGAAAAGGCGTCACCGTCGCCCAAACGGTGGAAGAAGCGCTTGCCGCGGCGAAGGCAGCGCTTGTCGACGGACAATTCGGCACAGCCGGCAGTCAAGTTGTCATTGAGGAGTATTTAGAAGGGGAAGAATTTTCGTTTATGGCGTTCGTTAACGGCGAGAAGGTGTATCCGCTCGCCATCGCCCAAGACCATAAGCGGGCGTATGACGGAGACGAAGGACCGAACACCGGCGGCATGGGAGCCTACTCGCCGGTGCCGCAAATTTCGGATGAGATGATGGATGCCGCGCTAGAGGCCATTTTGCGGCCGGCGGCGAAAGCGTTGGCGGCGGAAGGACGGCCGTTTCTTGGCGTGCTGTACGCTGGATTGATGGCCACGGCAAATGGGCCGAAAGTGATCGAATTCAACGCCCGCTTCGGCGATCCGGAAGCGCAAGTCGTGCTGCCGCGTCTGAAGACCGATTTGGTGGAAGCGGTACTAGCGGTGATGGATGGAAAAGAGTTGGAGCTTGAATGGACGGATGAGGCGGTGCTTGGCGTCGTGCTGGCAGCTAAAGGTTACCCCGGGGCTTACGAGCGCGGGGCCGAAATCTGCGGGTTGGACCGAATTTCCCCTGATGCGTTGTTGTTCCATGCTGGCACCAAACGAGAAGGCGGCGCATGGTACACCAATGGCGGACGCGTTCTCCTGTTAGCGGCCAAAGGGGAGACGCTCGCAAAAGCGAAGGAAAAAGCGTACGAGCAGTTGGCGGCGATCGACTGCGACGGCTTATTTTACCGGCGCGACATCGGCCGGCGCGCTATCGAACGCGCCTCCGCCGCATATACACGTATGAAAGGGCGATAATGCCGCCGATTAACGCGGCCAATACGAACGACATATCGGTCATATACTCGAGCAGCATGGTGGTTCACTCCTTTGTAGTCGAAGGTGTCCCAAGTATGGGACACCTTTTTTGATGATGTTTGGCTAGTCCACAATGCCAAGCCGCGAATCATGTTGCTTTCTTCTCTTTCGTTGACAGTTGGCACTCTTCATTGGCCGTTTCGATACATAGCAGCACGTATCGCTCACGATGCGAAAAATGTTGCCGAATGACGGTGGAATGGAAGACATCGGCAAAAGCGGTGCGCAACGTCGGACGGATGTCCTCCCTCATGTCGGATTGACGACCGCTTCCTTTTCCTCTTCAAACAGCTGCCGGCGCTGCATATTGTCAAACAGGGCGGTCATCGGACAAAAACGGGTGATCCCTTCTCCGACTTTCATCGCCCCAAGCAAAGCGGCCCACAAATAGGATGTGCACCATGGCCGCCGGGCGAGGCGGGCGGTGGCCCAGGCGATGACAGTCAGGCCAACCGTGATGCGAATGAATGCGTTCACAATGCCGATATTCGCCATCGGTCTGTCCCCTCCTTATATTTTTATTGTGAAAGTCGCTTTTGTGCGTTAAAATGGTTGTATGGAACGATTAGGAAACAAGGGACGGGGTGTCAATGGGCGAACAACGTTACCGATGGAAAGGCAGCGAACTGCGTGCACAAGCAGCGGTGATTGATGGCAAACAATCGCCGACGAAAGTATTGGTGAACGCCACATATTTGCATTCGTATTTTCGTGAATGGGTAAAAGGAAACATATGGATCCATGGCGACCGCATCGTGTATGCCGGAGAGCGTCTTCCCGATCGTGTCGACGAGGCGTGTGAGATCGTCGACTGCCGTGGGTACGTGCTCGTTCCCGGCTACATTGAGCCGCATGTTCATCCATTTCAATTATATAATCCCCATTCGTTTGCCCGTTATGCAGCGGCGCACGGAACAACAACACTCCTCAACGATAACTTGTTTTTGCTTTTGCAGCTCGATGATGAAGAAGCGCTTTTCTTTTTACAAGAAATGAATGCGCTTCCAACGTCGATGTATTGGTGGTGCCGGTTTGATGGGCAAACGGAGCTCGAGCGCGAAGAGGAACAAGTGTCCAATGCTCGGATCAAGCGCTGGCTTGACCAAGAGGCGGTGCTTCAAGGCGGTGAGTTGACCTCATGGCCAAAAGTGGCGAGCGGCGATGACATCATCTTGTACTGGATGCAAGAAGCGCATCGGCGACGCCGCAAAATTGAAGGGCATTTTCCGGGGGCGTCGGAAAAGACGCTTGTCAAAATGGCGCTCTTTGGCGCAGATGGCGATCATGAGGCAATGACGGGAAAGGAAGTGCGCATGCGCCTTTGGCACGGCTATACCGTCGCGCTTCGGCATTCCTCGATTCGCCCCGATTTGCCGGTGCTGCTTGAAGAGATGAAAGCGCTTGGCATCCGGCATTATGATAAATGCTTGTTGACGACGGATGGCTCGCCGCCGGCGTTTTATGAGAATGGGGTGATCGATTGGCTGATCCGCATCGCGATCGAGCATGGCGTGCCGGTGATCGATGCCTATGCGATGGCGACGATCAACGCCGCCCGCCACTACGGCATCGAGCATCTTCACGGCAGCATTGCCACCGGCCGCATCGCTCATATCAACTTTTTGCGCTCGGCTCACGATCCGACGCCGGCGCAAGTGCTCGCCAAAGGCGAATGGGTGAAGCGCGATGGAGAAGCGCCGCCTCTCTGGCCGGCGCCGGAATGGTCTCGGTTTGGCATTCGGCCGCTTTCGTTGTCATGGGAGCTTGAATGGGATGATTTGCAATTTTCCATGCCGATGGGGCTGCGCATGGAAAACGCCGTCATTTTAAAACCGTATTCCGTGTCGATCGATACGTCGCGCGATCGTTTAGGGCATGACCATGATGAGTGTTTTCTGGCCTTGTTTGACCGAAACGGCCGCTGGCGCGTCAATACGATGTTAAAAGGTTTTTCATCGGTGCTTGGCGGGCTGGCGAGTTCTTACTCGAACACCGGGGATTTGATTTTGATCGGCAAGCATAAGGAAGATATGATGCTCGCCTTCCGGCGGATGAAGGAGATCGGCGGCGGCATTGTGCTCGCTGAGGACGGAGAGATTTTGTTTGAGCTCTCGCTTCCTTTAGGCGGCATGATGTCCTCCTTGGAGGTGGATGAATTGATCAACGAAGAAAAAACGTTCGTCCGTTTGTTGCGCGAGCGTGGATATCCGTTCGAAGACCCGGTGTATTCGTTGCTCTTTTTGCAATCGACCCACCTGCCGTATGTGCGCGTCACCCAACGCGGCATTTATGATGTGATGCACAAAACGGTACTCTTTCCTTCGATAATGCGGTAAAATAAAAAAGAAAAGGTTGTGTGTCCATTGAAACATTGGCTGTTCGTCATCAGCTGCGCGGCATTGTTGTTAGGGGGCTGCACGACCAAAAGCGAGCCGAAGCAGGCTGAACCAGCCAAACCGGCTCCTCGGCAGGAGCAGCCGTCCAAGCCTCGGGCGGAGGAACAACAAACGTTCCCGCTGACGGGGCTGCCGGCGAAAGGGAACATCCATCAGCGGGTCGTCGGCGTGATGATCAACAACCACCCGAAGGCGCGGCCGCAATCGGGGCTTCGTGCGGCGGACATCGTGTATGAGGTGCTTGCCGAGGGCGATATCACCCGTTTATTGGCGTTGTACCAAAGCGAATTGCCGGAGCGGGTCGGACCGGTGCGAAGCGCGCGTGATTACTATATTGACTTGAGTGAAGGCTACCATGCACTGTATGTATGTCACGGCTGGAGTCCGGAGGCGAAAGCGCGTCTTGAGGGAGGCGGAATCGACTATTTGAACGGATTGTTTTACGACGGCACATTGTTTCAGCGCGTCCCGTTCCGCAAGGCGCCGCACAACTCATACATTTCATTCGCCAACATCGAAAAAGGAGCGAAACAAAACGGGTATGCTTGGACGGACCACGTTGCCCCGCTATCGTTTCGCACCGATGAGCCGAGCGGCCAAAAGGTCGAGACGGTTCACATCGCCTATTCGCATCGCGCCTATGCCCAGGTTGAATACCAATATGTTTCGGAACAAAAGGGGTATTACCGGTACAGCGGCGGCGAGCAAACGATCGATTATGATACGCATAAGCCGGTTGTCGTGCAAAACGTCATGATTATCGCTGCCCGGCATCGAGTCATCGATAGCCACGGACGGCGCGACATCGACCTCGCCTCTGGTGGCAAGGGGTACTTGCTGCAGGGCGGCGTCATGCAGCTGATCGAATGGAAAAACGTCGACGGCCGGCTGCTGCCGTACCATAACGGGGCTCCGATCGGATTCGTGCCGGGAAAAACGTGGATCAATATCGTGCCGGAACTGGCGATCGTCCAGTGGAAATCATAACCGCCTTGTCTGTTGCAAGGCAAAGGGGCGGTGGATTCGCAGATTGGTTGGCTACAACATTTTTCCCGCCAAAACGCAAGGAGGAAGCAACTATGCAAATTGACAAACTGCGCGGCAGAGAGTTGGATCAACTGTTTAAAGCGATTTTATCGCTGCGCGATTTAGAAGAGTGTTACCGTTTTTTTGATGATTTATGCACCGTGAATGAAATCCAGGCGCTCGCCCAGCGGCTCGAGGTCGCCCGCATGCTGCGCGAAGGATATACGTATCACAAAATCGAAACGGAAACCGGAGCGAGCACGGCGACGATTTCGCGCGTCAAGCGCTGCCTCAACTACGGCAATGATGCTTACGCCATGGCGCTCGATCGCATTAAAGAGGAGCAACAGCAAGAAGAGAAAGAAGCCGACGAAGCGGTCACAGACTGACGCGGCAAGGAGATTCCTTCCATTTGCAAAGGAACTCCTTTTCTTTTTGCGGATTTGTTATAATGGAACAATGGAGACGGAGTGGAGGGTTGCCGCTATGGAGGAGATTCGCGCTTGGCGCCATGTGTTTAAACTCGACCCGAATAAACCGATTGATGACGAGCGCCTTGAGCGCCTTTGCGAGTCGGGAACGGATGCCGTCATCGTCGGCGGAACCGACGGGGTGACCATCGACAACGTGCTTGATTTATTGGCTCGCATCCGCCGTTTTTCGGTGCCATGCGCGCTCGAAGTCACCGACGTCGAAGCGCTGACGCCGGGATTTGACGTATATTTGGTTCCGATCGTGTTAAACAGCCGGCAGGCGGAGTGGATCATCGGCCGTCATCACGAGGCGGTGAAACAATACGGTGATATGATGAACTGGGATGAGATTGCCGCAGAGGGCTATTGCATTTTAAATCCGGAATGCAAGGCCGCCAAGCTGACGAGAGCCGATACGGAGCTTGACGTCGACGATATTGTGGCCTATGCCCGTTTGGCTGAGCATTTGTACAAGCTGCCGATTTTTTACCTTGAGTATAGCGGAGTTTATGGAGATCCGTCTGTCGTGGAAAAAGTGAAACAAGCGCTTGATCAGACGCAGCTGTTTTACGGCGGCGGCATCACAACTCCTGAGCAGGCGGAGCATATGGCGCGCTATGCCGATACGGTGGTCGTCGGCAACGCGATTTACGACGCGTTCGAACAGGCGTTGGCGACGGTGGCGGCGGTGAAGCAGATGGCTGGTCAACGCAACGGCGATGACGGAAAATAGAACATATGTTTTGTTGGTGGTGGACATGATGAATTTTTTATCGGAAAAGCTGCTTGCGCATTTAAACAAAGAGCAGCAAGAAGCCGTTAAAACGACAGAAGGCCCATTGCTCATCATGGCGGGAGCGGGCAGCGGAAAAACGCGCGTGCTGACGCACCGGATCGCCTATTTGATGGCGGAAAAACAGGTGGCGCCGTGGAATATTTTAGCCATTACGTTTACGAACAAAGCGGCGCGTGAAATGAAGGAGCGGGTGCAGGCGCTCTTAGGCGGGGCGGCGGAAGACGTGTGGATTTCGACGTTCCATTCGATGTGCGTCCGCATGTTGCGCCGCGACATTGACCGCATCGGCATCAATCGCAATTTTTCCATCCTTGACCCGACGGATCAGCTTTCGGTCATCAAAGCGATTTTGAAAGACAAAAATATCGATCCGAAAAAATTTGAGCCGCGGACGATTTTAGCGACGATCAGCGGGGCGAAAAACGATTTGCTCACGCCCGAGCAATTCGCAAAGCGGGCATCGACGTACTACGAAAAGATCGTCGGCGACGTGTATCAAGAGTATCAACAGCGCCTTCTCCGCAATCATTCACTCGATTTCGACGATTTGATCATGACGACGATCCACTTGTTTGACCGCGTGCCGGATGTGCTTCAATATTACCAGTATAAGTTCCAGTACATCCATATCGATGAGTACCAGGATACGAACCGCGCTCAATATACGCTGGTGAAAAAGCTCGCAGACCGGTTTCAAAATATTTGCGCCGTCGGCGATGCCGACCAGTCGATTTACCGGTGGCGCGGGGCGGACATTCGCAATATTTTATCGTTTGAGCGCGACTACCCGAACGCGAAAGTCATTTTGCTTGAACAAAACTACCGCTCGACGAAACGCATTTTGCAGGCGGCAAATGAAGTCATTGCGCATAACGTCAATCGAAAACCAAAGCGGTTGTGGACGGAAAACCCGGAAGGGAAGCCAATCGTCTATTATGAAGCGATGAACGAAGTGGACGAAGCGCAATTTGTCGCCCGCCGCATTCAAGAGGCGGTTGAGAGCGGGGAGCGCCGCTACCGCGATTTTGCCGTGCTTTATCGGACGAACGCCCAGTCACGCGTCATCGAGGAAATGTTTTTAAAAGCGAACATTCCGTACCAAATCGTCGGCGGCTTAAAGTTCTATGACCGGAAAGAAATTAAAGACATTCTCGCTTACTTGCGCGTCATCGCCAACCCCGATGACGATTTGAGCTTGCTTCGCATCATCAACGTGCCAAAGCGTGGCATCGGCGCCTCTACGATCGACAAACTTGTCCGCTATGCGGCCGAGCATGAGCTGTCCTTGTTTGAAGCGCTCGGCGAGCTGGAGATGATCGGCTTCAGCGCGAAGACGGCCGGGGCGCTCGCCGCGTTTCGCGGACAGCTTGAGCAATGGACGCAGCTGCAAGAATACGTTCCGGTGACGGAACTTGTGGAGGAAGTGCTCGACCAATCGGGCTACCGCGAGATGCTCAAGGCGGAACGGGCGATTGAAGCGCAAAGCCGGCTTGAGAACTTGGACGAGTTTTTGTCGGTGACGAAGCATTTCGAAAATGTAAGCGACGATAAATCGCTCGTCGCCTTTTTAACCGACTTGGCGCTCATTTCTGATTTGGACGAGCTGAATGGGACAGATCAGGCGGCCGAGGGCGATGCCGTCGTCTTCATGACGCTGCACGCCGCCAAAGGGCTTGAGTTTCCGGTCGTGTTTTTGATTGGCATGGAAGAAGGCATTTTTCCGCATCTTCGTTCACTGGAGAATGAGGATGAAATGGAAGAAGAGCGGCGGCTGGCGTATGTCGGCATCACTCGGGCCGAGGAAGAGCTCGTATTGACGAACGCGCAAATGCGGACGCTGTTTGGCAACATCCAAATGAACCGGCCGTCGCGCTTTTTAGATGAGATTCCCGCGCATTTGCTGGAGACGGTCTCGCGTGGGAAACCGTCTGTTTCCCGTTCAGCGTCCGCTCGCTTGCAGGCAGGCGGCGCCATCAGGGTGTGGAAAGTCGGAGACCGGGCGAACCATCGGAAATGGGGAATCGGTACGGTTGTCAGTGTCCGTGGCGAAGGTGACGACCAAGAACTCGATATCGCCTTCCCGAGCCCGATCGGCATTAAACGTCTGCTCGCTAAATTTGCGCCGATTGAGAAAGTATAGAAAGGAGAACGGGTGAACGTATGGACCGCCAACAAGCCGAACGGCGCGCGGCCGAGCTGCGCGAACTGCTGCACCGCTATGGCTACGAATATTATGTGCTCGACCGGCCGTCCGTCCCGGACGCCGAGTATGACCGGCTCATGCAAGAGTTGATGGCCATCGAGGAACAGTATCCGGAATTGAAAACGAGCGACTCGCCGACCCAGCGCATCGGCGGCCCTCCGCTTGAGGCGTTTCGCAAAGTGACGCATGTTGTTCCCATGATGAGTCTCGCGAACGCGTTTGACGAAGGGGATTTGCGCGATTTTGACCGCCGCGTCCGCCAAGAGGTCGGCGAAGCAGCGTACGTGTGCGAGTTGAAAATCGATGGTCTCGCTGTCTCCGTCCGCTATGAAGATGGTTATTTCGTCCAAGGGGCGACGCGCGGCGACGGAACGACCGGCGAGGACATTACGGAAAATTTGAGAACGATCCGTTCACTGCCGCTTCGGCTGAAGGAGCCGGTGTCGCTGGAGGCGCGCGGCGAGGCGTTCATGCCGAAAGCGTCGTTTTTGCGCTTGAATGAGGAGCGAAAAGCCCGAGGCGAGGAGCTGTTTGCCAACCCGCGCAACGCTGCGGCTGGCTCGCTCCGCCAGCTCGATCCGAAAGTGGCGGCGTCGCGCCAGCTCGATTTGTTCGTTTATGGTTTGGCCAATGCTGAAGAGCTTGGCATTGAGTCGCACAGCGAGGCGCTCGACTACTTACAGGCGCTTGGGTTTAAAGTGAATCCCGAGCGGCGGCGCTGCGCCAACATCGATGAGGTGATCGCCTTCGTCAACGAGTGGCACGAAAAACGGCCGCAGCTGCCGTACGAGATCGACGGCATCGTCATTAAAGTCGACTCGTTCGCCCAACAGCGGGAGCTTGGTGCGACGGCAAAAAGCCCGCGCTGGGCGATCGCCTACAAATTCCCAGCCGAGGAAGTGGTGACGACGCTCATCGGCATTGAGGTGAACGTCGGCCGCACGGGCGTCGTCACTCCGACAGCGATCTTAGAGCCGGTCCGCGTCGCCGGCACGACCGTGCAGCGCGCCACTCTTCATAATGAAGATTTTATACGGGAAAAAGACATTCGCATCGGCGATGCGGTCATCATTAAAAAAGCGGGCGACATCATCCCGGAAGTGGTCGGCGTCGTCGTCGACCGGCGCGACGGGGATGAAACGCCGTTTGTGATGCCGACGCATTGTCCGGAATGCGAAAGCGAGCTCGTCCGCCTAGATGGAGAAGTGGCGCTCCGTTGCTTAAACCCGAAATGCCCGGCCCAGCTGCGCGAACGGCTCATCCATTTTGCCTCAAGAGCAGCGATGAACATTGAAGGGTTGGGCGAAAAAGTCGTCACCCAACTGTTTAACGCTGGCCTTGTCCACGATGTCGCCGATTTGTACCGGCTGACGAAAGAACAGCTCATCGGTTTGGAACGGATGGGCGAAAAGTCAGCAACCAACTTGCTTGCAGCGATTGAGGCATCGAAGCAAAACTCGCTCGAGCGGTTGCTGTTCGGTCTTGGCATCCGCTACGTCGGAGCGAAAGCCGCCCAACTTTTGGCTGAGCATTTTGAAACGATGGAGCGGCTGGAAAAAGCGACGAAAGAGGAATTGATGGCCGTGCCGGAAATTGGCGAGAAAATGGCGGACTCGATCATCGCCTTCTTTTCCCAGCCAGAAGCGGCCGAGCTGCTCCATGAGCTGCGGCTTTACGGCGTCAACATGGCATACAAAGGGCTGAAGCGGGCGGCTGAAGCGCCTGCTGACTCCGCCTTCGCCGGCAAAACGGTCGTCTTGACCGGCAAACTCGCGTCGATGTCGCGCAATGAGGCAAAAGAAGAGATTGAACGGCTCGGCGGGCGCGTCACCGGCAGCGTCAGCCGCAGCACCGACATCGTCATCGCCGGTGAGGACGCCGGATCGAAGCTGGAGAAAGCCCAGCAGCTTGGCATTGAGATTTGGGACGAATCACGATTTTTGCAAGAGATCAGCAGGGGGAAACGATGAAACGAATCTCACCACTTCACAGTTTGGTTGCCTGCCGTTGGACGAATCGGGCCCGAAAGCGGTTGGCCGCTGTCGGCCTCGCTTCGATTTGTTTGTTGTCTGCGTGTGCGCCGAAGTTTGACAAAGGTGAGGAAGTCGTGCAAGACAAAGGCAGCAAACAGCAAGAAGCCGTCATCCCGAAATACAACATTGCCGACTCGTATTACCGCGTCATCCTTCCGTTCAAACCGTCCGGGGCCCGTGGGGAGGTCGTCAATGATTTAAATACGCGCCTTGATGTCGACGAATTTGAGACGGGGCTCATGCGCTTGGCCACTGAGCAGTTTCCGTCGGATGAGTACTTGTTCCAAGAGGGGCAATATTTAGACAGCGAGACGGTTGGAAAATGGCTCGCTCGCAAGAAGACGACTCGCCAGCTGAAGGAAGAGAAAATGAAGCCGGAAGACAACATCGGCTTAAACCCACCGATCAGCGACACGGGAACAAACGAACAAAAAAACAAACAAAGCCCGATTTATTTGGCAAGCATTTTGGAACATGATTATTTGGTGAAGATCGACAACGACAAAGTGAAGCTCGGCGGCATCGCTATCGGCCTGGCGTTAAACTCCGTCCACTATTATTCGACCGAGCAAGGCTATCCGCGGGAGGTCAAAATCAAAGACGATGTCATCGAACGGGAAGGAAAGCGGATCGCCGCCGAGGTGCTGAAGCGGCTGCGGAGCATGAAAGGGCTTGGGAACGTGCCGATTACGATCGCCCTGTACAAACAAGCGCCCCGTTCATCTGTTGTTCCAGGCCACTTTTTCGCCGTCGCCCATGTCGATGAAGGAAGCAGCACCATCGATGATTGGGAGGCGGTAAACGAGGAATATTATTTATTCCCGTCCGATGAGGCGGAAGAGAACCATCGTGATGACTGGCTCAAATTCAACAATTTTAAATCAGATGTTGAAGACTTTTTCCCGAACTACACGGGCATCGTCGGCAGAGGGTTGTACGTCAACGACCAGCTTCAGAAGTTAACGATCAACATTACGATGCCGTTTTACGGCAAAGCGGAAGTGATCGGCTTTACCCAATACGTGACCGGCTTGGTGATGGAAAAATTCCCGGACTACATCACCGTTAATGTCTACATCGCCTCGGCCGGCCAGCCGGAAAGCCTCATCGTGCGCCAGGCGAAAGCAGACGAGCCGTTTGTGCATATTTATCAATGACAACGTGCCGCATCCTCTCTGGACGAGCCAGAGGGGATGTGTTTTTTGCGACGTTGCGGTTCGAAAAGGCTGGTGTAAACGGATTCGGTGGCAGCCCCTGTCGGTGTGATTTGCCGGATGGGGGACAGACTGGTGAACTACCCCCACTTAATTCGCCTAATTAAGATAAAATAATGAAGACCTAGATGCGAGTAAAGGTGTGTCGCGATCATGAAAGCCATCTGTGTGTTTTGCGGATCAAGTTATGGACAAAGCGTAAAATACAAGGAAGCGGCGAAAGCGCTCGGAACGTTTTTAGCCCGAAGCGGCATTACGCTCATTTACGGCGGAGGGACACGGGGCTTGATGGGAGAGGTTGCTGAGGCGGCGCTCCGTCATCAAGGGCGCGTGGTTGGGATCATTCCGCAATTTTTGAAGGACCGGGAAGTGGCGCATAATCGGTTGAGCGAACTGTTGGTCGTCGATACAATGCACACCCGCAAAGCGAAAATGTACGAGGCGGCCGACGGATTTATCGCCATGCCAGGGGGTTATGGAACGTACGAGGAGCTGTTTGAAGTGCTCTCGTGGTCGCGCGTCGGCCTCCACCAAAAACCGATTGGCCTGCTTAACGTGGAAGGGTTTTTCGATCCTCTTCTTCATTTGCTTCGGCATACAGTTGACAGCGGATTCGCCGCGCCGGAAGACCTTGAGCTGATTGTCAGCGCCGAAGACGTTCCGACGCTGTATGGACAGATGAACACATTTTGCCGTCGCCGCCACTCTTGACCGTGGACGGGTGAAGCGGCAAGTTGAATTTTTGGATGTATTCCAGCGTCAAAGCATGGGTGTGAGGAATGCGCATCGCGCCGGCTTCGAGATACTGGTCGTCGCGAAAGTGGGAGCGGAGCGTGTAGATGCGGCCGCCGACCCGCTCGGATGCTTCTAAGATGGTGACGCGATGACCCGCCTGCTTCAGCAATGACGCTGCGACAAGTCCGGCCATTCCGGCGCCGATGATGACGATATGTTGAGGCGCCGTCGTTTTCTTTAAGCCGTGGCGAATAATCGAGATCATCNTTTCCATTGAGAGTTTTGGAGAAACATACGGGTGGGACACGGTTGGACTCCCCCTTTGCCGTTTTCACCGCGCGAGGATGAAGGTGCGGTTATTCCATCTTATTCCGCGGCAAAGGGGAGTATGTGAGAATAGGAATGCCCGTCACGGCCTGGAAACGATATACGTCGCGCCATCGATTTCGATGGAGCGCTGTTCCTGCACCCCCACAATCCGGCACGAAAACGGGCGCGTTGATGGATGACGTCGGTCAGCCTCATAGAACCGAATCGCAATGCCGCCGACAGCGAGCTTCGCATACGCTCCCGCCTCATCGCGCCCGACATCGGGTTTGGGCAAGTCAAACAGCCGGCGGTAGCCGTTGACTGCCCGCTGGAGACCGAGGGTGTAGATGCTAATTGACGACAGCGAAACAGAGCCAATCGGGTGTCTCATGAGCGGCGCCAGCTCGTTCATCCGCACGTCATCGCCGTCGCCCCATTGGATGAAAAACGGATAGCGAAATGCACCGTCTGTGTCGTCTTCGATAAACAGCATCGACCATGTCAGCCGCTTGCCGTCATCGCGCTCGCGGCTGCCGGGGAGCGGACCGATTGGGGTAAACCCGTTTCGTTTGAGATGTGCCGCCACCGCTTCGATGTTGTTCGTGCGGAAGGCAAATTGGGAGAAGCCGTTTCCTTCTTGGCGGTCGGCGACAAGCTGGGCGATGAGCGGATTTCCGCACGTTCTCGCCGTCTGTCTATCAGCAATGCCGATCCATTCAATGTAGCGCAAATGCTCAAAGTAACATAAGGCGTTGTACGTTCCCCATGACGGATGGCGGCCGCCGTGGATGGCTGTAAACCCCCATTGTTCAAACGCCGTTTTCGCTTGCTCCGGTCGTTCGGTTAAGTGGACGAGATGGTCAAACGCGACATTCATGGCGGCGACCTCCTCCTAGATGGAATCGATCAGCGGAACAACATTTCTTTCAGCTTGTAAATGATTCGTTCGTTGTCGACGGTGCGGTGGGCGATAAAATTCAAGTCCAGCTTGATGTCTTCGATTTGGGCAGTCAATTGTTCGTAACGGGAGTCTATTTTTTGTTCGAGGCGGTCCACCGTTTGTTTCAATGAGGCAAATTCCTGGTGAAGCTGGTGGACGTCGGCGGCGAGAGCTTCCAGTTTGGCGTCTGTTTCGTCTTGGCGGTGGAGGAGAGCAGCTACGATGCCGTTCAATTCCGTTTGCCCAGCGCGAAGCGAATCTTGTTCTTGACGCAGACGCTGTTGTTCCAGGCGGATTTCCTGCTGCTCTTTTCGAATCTCTTGTTGTTCTTTTCGGATAAATCCTCCCGATTTTTGTCAGGAGGGTTCTCCCATGGAAGCGAATACTTTTGGCAATGCGATGAAGATTACGTAATCTGCATATGTCCATGGATGATTTTGATTTGGCAGCGACATGCAATTTCCCTCCTTGTGCTTTCATTTTATCGTATTTCTTTGAATAAAAAAAGGCGTCACGAGCGATTCCTTCCTGTGTCTAAAATAGGAGCTCGTCCTTTTCCTCCCATCAACCGTTTACTCATGCGTGTGCCATCCCATCGTGCGCTGTTCAGGAAAACGAAATATTCCTACATCAAACATCAAATCCCCCCGGTTTCACGCCTGCCTTCGCTATTGGGAGATGTTATGGAACGTTGTATTCATTTGCATCGTGAATATATAGATTGATTCTCGCCCAGAACACGTGGCAACGGTTGCTTCATTGGATAAAAGTTTGGTATCATCATGGTATTGTGATAGGTCGAACTCGTTGGAGGTGAAACTATGTCGCGAATTTCCATTGACCAAGTGAAACATGTCGCCGATTTGGCGCGGTTGGCGATTACGGATGAAGAGGCCGAGATGTTTACGAAACAGCTCGATGCGATTATTACGTTTGCTGAGCAGCTGAATGAATTGGATACGGAGAACGTTCCGCCGACTTCGCACGTGCTTGATATGAGAAACGTGATGCGCGAGGATATTCCAGAACCGGGGCTGCCGCGCGAAGAAGTGTTGAAAAACGCGCCAGATCAGCAAGACGGCCAGTTCCGTGTGCCGGCCATTTTAGAGTAAGGAGGGGGATTTATGTCGCTTTTTGACCATTCCGTGTCAGAATTACATACGTTGCTGAAGAAAAAAGAAGTGTCGATTTCCGATTTAGTCGACGAATCGTACCGCCGCATCGATGAAGTGGAAGAGAAAGTGCAAGCGTTTTTAACATTAAATGAAGAACAGGCGCGGGCGAAAGCGAAAGAGTTGGATAACCAGCTCGCCAAAGGCGAAGAAACGAACCCGCTGTTCGGCTTGCCGATCGGCATTAAAGACAACATCGTCACAAAAGGGCTGCGTACGACATGCGCCAGCAAAATTTTGTACAACTTTGACCCGATTTACGACGCCACTGTCATGGAGCGGTTGAATGCCGCAGGGACGATCACGATCGGGAAGTTGAACATGGACGAGTTCGCCATGGGCTCGTCGACGGAAAACTCCGGGTTTCAGCTGACGCGCAACCCGTGGGACTTAGAGCGCGTTCCGGGCGGCTCGAGCGGCGGTTCGGCGGCGGCGGTGGCGGCCGGCGAAGTGCCGTTTGCTTTAGGTTCTGATACGGGCGGTTCGATCCGCCAGCCGGCAGCGTTTTGCGGGGTTGTTGGCTTGAAGCCGACGTACGGACGCGTCTCGCGCTTTGGCCTCGTCGCGTTTGCCTCGTCGCTTGACCAAATCGGCCCGATTACGCGCACGGTCGAAGACAACGCGTATGTATTGCAAGCGATCGCGGGCGTCGACCCGATGGATTCGACTTCAGCGAACATTCCAGTGCCGAACTATGTGGAGGCGTTAACGGGCGATATCAAAGGGTTGAAAATCGCTGTGCCGAAAGAATATTTAGGTGAAGGCGTCGATGAAGGCGTGCGCCAGTCAGTGCTTGCGGCGCTTGCCGTGCTTGAGAAGCTTGGCGCGGCGTGGGAAGAAGTGTCGCTGCCGCATTCAAAATACGCCTTGGCGACGTACTATTTGCTCGCTTCGTCCGAGGCATCAGCGAACTTGGCTCGCTTTGACGGCGTCCGCTACGGCTATCGGACGGACAACGCGAAAAACTTGATCGATATGTATAAACTGACGCGAAGCGAAGGGTTTGGGGCGGAGGTCAAGCGCCGCATTATGCTCGGGACGTTCGCGTTAAGCTCGGGCTATTACGATGCGTATTACAAAAAAGCGCAAAAAGTTCGGACGTTGATCAAGCGCGACTTCGAAAACGTATTTGAACGATATGACGTCATCATCGGCCCGACAACGCCGACGCCGGCGTTTAAAATCGGCGAGAAAACGAGTGATCCGCTGACGATGTACATGAACGACATTTTAACGATTCCAGTCAACCTTGCGGGTGTACCGGCGATTTCTGTGCCGTGCGGCTTTGTTGATGGCTTGCCGGTCGGCTTGCAAATTATCGGCAAGCACTTTGATGAAAGCACCGTCTACCGCGTCGCCCACGCTTTTGAACAAGCGACCGACTACCATAAGCAAAAACCGGTGTTGTAAGGGAGGTTAGGTGATGAACTTTGAAACGGTCATCGGACTTGAGGTGCACGTCGAGCTGAAAACGAAATCGAAAATTTTCTCCAGCAGCCCGAACGCGTTCGGCGCGCCCCCGAACACGCAAACGAACGTCATTGACTTAGGGTATCCAGGCGTGCTGCCGGTGTTGAACCGACAGGCGGTCGAGTTTGCGATGAAAGCGGCGATGGCGTTAAACTGCGAAATCGCGACCGAGACGAAATTCGACCGCAAAAACTACTTTTATCCGGACAACCCGAAAGCGTACCAAATTTCGCAATACGATCAGCCGCTTGGCCGAAATGGCTGGATTGAAATTGAAGTAAACGGAAAAAAGAAAAAAATCGGCATCACCCGCATCCATCTCGAAGAAGACGCCGGCAAGCTGACGCATACGGGCGACGGCTATTCGCTCGTGGATTTTAACCGTCAAGGGACGCCGCTCATTGAGATCGTCTCCGAGCCAGACATCCGCTCGCCGGAAGAAGCGTACGCCTACTTGGAAAAATTAAAAGCGATCATCCAATATACCGGCGTTTCCGACTGCAAAATGGAAGAAGGGTCGCTTCGCTGCGACGCCAATATTTCGCTTCGCCCGCTCGGTTCGGACAAGTTCGGCACAAAAACGGAATTGAAAAACCTCAACTCGTTCAACTTCGTCCGCATGGGGTTGGAATACGAAGCGAAGCGGCAGGAGAAAATTTTGCTTTCAGGCGGCGTCATCCGCCAAGAAACGCGGCGCTTTGACGAAGCGACGAAAACGACCGTCCTCATGCGCGTCAAAGAAGGATCGGAAGACTACCGCTACTTCCCGGAGCCGGACTTGGTCATGCTCTATATTGACGACGAATGGAAAGAGCGTGTCCGCGCCTCGATTCCGGAGCTGCCTGACGCCCGCCGGAAGCGGTATATCGAGGAGTGGGGCTTGCCGGAATACGACGCCAAAGTGCTGACGCTGACCAAAGAAATGGCGGATTTCTTCGAAGCAACGGTCGCAAACGGCGCCGATCCGAAACTGGCGTCGAACTGGCTCATGGTCGAAGTATCCGGGTACTTAAACGCCGAGCAAAAAGAGCTCCATGACATCGCGTTGACGCCGGAAAGTTTGGCTGGGATGATCAAACTCATCCAAAACGGCACGATTTCGTCGAAAATCGCGAAAAAAGTGTTCAAAGAACTCGTCGAACACGGCGGCGACCCAGAGAAAATCGTCAAAGAAAAAGGGCTCGTGCAAATTTCCGACGAAGGAGCGTTGCGCAAAATTGTGCTCGAAGTGCTCGACGCCAACCCGCAGTCGGTCGAAGACTATAAAAACGGCAAAGACCGCGCGCTCGGCTTCCTTGTCGGCCAAGTGATGAAAGCGACGAAAGGACAAGCGAATCCGCCGCTTGTCAATAAGCTGTTAGTAGAGGAAATTGGAAAACGATAATGAAACAATAGGAGGCCTGCCCACCGGCAGGCTCTGTTTTCAATAAAAATTTTTGCACTATTAAAAAAATACAATTGACAAACGTTGTGATCGAATGATAGATTTTTTATAAGAAAAAACCAATTGATTTAGTAGGATATGAAATCTCGAAGGGTCAAAGAGGGGAGAGGAAACGATGAGCAATGAACAAACTTTCCGCCCGGAGACGCTCGCCATCCACGCCGGGCAAAAACCGGATGCGGAAACGGGCGCGCGGGCGGTGCCGATTTACCAAACAAGCTCGTATGTATTCCGCGACAGCGAGCATGCGGCCAATTTGTTTGGCTTGAAAGAGGAAGGGTTTATTTACACGCGCATTATGAACCCGACAAACGATGTCTTGGAAAAACGGATCGCGGCGCTTGAAGGCGGCATTGGAGCGCTTGCGCTGTCATCGGGGCAGGCGGCGGTGTTTTATTCGATCATCAACATCGCCTCGGCGGGCGATGAAATCGTCTCGTCGTCGTCCATTTACGGCGGAACGTACAACTTGTTCGCCCATACGCTGCGCAAGTTCGGCATTACGGTGAAGTTTGTCGATCCGTCCGATCCGGAAAACTTTGAGCGGGCGATCACCGACAAAACGAAAGCGTTGTTTGCGGAAACGATCGGCAACCCGAAAAACGATGTGCTCGACATCGAAGCGGTGGCCGACATCGCCCATCGCCATGCCATTCCGCTCATCGTCGACAACACGGTGGCCAGTCCATACTTATTGCGGCCGATTGAATTCGGCGCCGATATCGTCGTCCACTCAGCGACGAAGTTCATCGGCGGGCACGGCAATTCGATCGGCGGTGTGATTGTGGACAGCGGCAAGTTCGACTGGAAAGGGAGCGGCAAGTTTCCGGAGTTCACCGAGCCAGACCCAAGCTACCACGGGTTGGTGTATGTGGACGCCGTCGGCGAAGCGGCGTACATCACGAAAGCACGCATTCAGCTCTTGCGCGACTTAGGAGCGGCACTGTCGCCGTTTAATGCGTTTTTGCTTTTGCAAGGATTAGAGACGCTTCACTTGCGGATGCAGCGTCATAGCGAAAATGCGCTCGCTGTTGCTAAGTTTTTAGAAGAGGAAGAAGCCGTCGAATCGGTCAACTACCCAGGGCTTCCGAGCCATCCGTCGCANGAACTGGCGAAAAAGTATTTGCCGAATGGGCAGGGCGCGATCGTCACGTTTGAAATCAAAGGCGGCGTCGAAGCCGGGAAAAAATTGATCGACTCGGTGAAGCTGTTCTCGCATTTGGCCAACATCGGCGATTCGAAATCGCTCATCATCCACCCAGCCAGCACGACGCATGAGCAGCTGACCCCGGAAGAACAGCTGTCCGCCGGCGTCACCCCAGGCCTTGTGCGTCTGTCTGTCGGCACCGAAGCGATCGACGATATTTTGGACGACTTGCGCCAAGCCATTCGCCAAAGCCAGACGGTGGGGGTGAAGTAGAAGTAGCGAAGCGGATATAGGAAACATTTAGAAAATATAAAGAGTGTCCTAAGCGAAAAAACAGGGCGCTCTTTTTTGATTTGCGGAGCAAACCGTTCTTCTCCTTCCCATTGTTCACGGCTTTCACTTTTGCGCAATTCCGGCACGCAAAGCAGCATCCTGAGAGCTGGCTGGCAACGATCGTGCGGAGGCCAGCGAATACACGACGGGCAGCGGGCATCACCCCCGCTTCCTTGATAGAAACCGCATCGCCTTGGCCCGAGATCTTTCTTACGCGTATGATAGCATTTAAGTTGCATATAGTGATGCTAGTTGAACGCAGCGTTCCACTAGCATCACGGGTCAATGATTTTGTATAAGCATGGATAAAATCTTCTGTTCGAAATTTTTGGCTCTTCACCACAAGTTGT
>NZ_LDPD01000006.1:32286-32358 GCF_001026865.1 Geobacillus sp. ZGt-1
TGTATGGTAAAGGTGACCAAGCCAACCCATTGGAGGAAAATTCGCATGTACGCTCAGTTTATCAAAGAACTC
>NZ_LDPD01000006.1:32949-33301 GCF_001026865.1 Geobacillus sp. ZGt-1
GCTCCAGCGATGAAAAAAGCCATTCAAGGGATGTGTCCGGAAGCGAAGCATGTGGTCGATGATTTTCATGTGATTCAGTTGTTTACAGAAGCGTTGGATCGATGCCGCAAATCCTTAGGAAAAGAGGGCAAGAAACATGGGCATGTTCGGTATGTTTGCCGCTTCTTGACCCAGTGCCCCGAGAAACTCACCGAGGAGGAACGCCAAACGGTGCAGAAGTGGCAGAACGCTTGGATTCATCGATACTTGTTTTGTCCTTGTTCCGCTGTTCGTGCCATCGCAAAAGCACTTGTCAAACGAACAGATGAAATCATTTCATGCATATTGTCTCCTTATTCGAATGGGAAGATGG
>NZ_LDPD01000006.1:33331-33405 GCF_001026865.1 Geobacillus sp. ZGt-1
AACGTCGGGGATACGGATACCGAAATATCCAGCGTTTTGCACTGCGGGTTCGGCTAGAAACAGCTAACATACTT
>NZ_LDPD01000006.1:33424-37014 GCF_001026865.1 Geobacillus sp. ZGt-1
ATCTTTTGGTGATGAACCAAATATATACCGGCACATTAGAAAAACCTTAGAATTTCAATCTATTCTAAATGTGAAAAAGGAGCTTTTTAGCTTTACATTAACTGCTTGGTGAAAAAAGATGGAATCTATGATGTCTTTATACATCTTTCATCAAGTAGTTAATGATAGATATCAACATATGGAAAGGAGGGAATGAAGAATGGCAAAGTTGGATGATTTCGATTTGGACATTGTTGTCAAAAAACAGGACAACATTGTACAACCTAATATTACAAGTAAATCTCTTTGTACCCCGGGTTGCATCACAGGAATCTTGATGTGCTTAACGCAAAATTCTTGTGTATCTTGTAACTCTTGCATTCGATGCTAATAACTTATAATTATTAATTGGAATATGGAAGAGTTGGAAAATTCTAGGATGATTGATCACAAGACAGCTTTCCAAGGAAAATAAAAGGGATTTAGTGCTTGGATCCACCCTTGATCGACACTCGTCAAGGGAGAAAAGGAGGACGATCCTGCGTTTTCAAAATTTATTAGGGGAGAGGGGATCGAATCATGAAGGAAAAACTTAAAATGGTTACTACTTTGCTTGCTTTTATCTCATTCATTGTGGTAGGGGGAGTCAGCGCCGCATCTTATGTTACGTATGCTGGGGTTCTCCCTCGTTTTCAAGGCGATACGGAATTAGCAAGCGCCAATAAAGCGACAAACAGTAAAAGTAAAGTGGAAAATTCGGTTGTGGGCGCCGATTATAAAGCAAACATGTGGATTCAGCAAGGTTCCACGAAAGTGTCGCCAACCGCGCTGAATGTAACCGATAATGACACGCGTTATTTCACTGTCGACCAAAGTGCTGTTGGCAAAAAAGTTTCATTAATGGCGGAAAATGCATCCTTCACTTACGTTACAGTTGACATCGCAGGCAAATTTTATCCCGACAATTGATCGATTTATAGGTATGTTCAGTCAACTTGGACAAGAAAGAGGTTTTCTTGGTCGGGGCGGTCTTCTTCAATATCACAAAGAAGACCGTCCTTAACAGAAGAATTAGGAGATGATAGTATGTATATAGAATTGATCAAACTTTTGAAAAATAGGAACTTTTACATCAGCGCAGCCTGCCTGTTGCTGCTTGTCATCGGCGCCGTCGTGTTGGGGGTGAAAGATTATCGTGAAAATGTGCAGTTGCTTGAACGAATTTACCACGACAATCCAAATGTTTTCGCCTTGGCATCGCCTCACCTTGAATGGGTTGGTCTAGGAGGCTTCCGCTTTAACGTATTTTCATCTCTATATTACTTCCTTTTTCCATTATTGTTGTCGATTCCATTGGTGGATTCGATTGATCGTGAGCGAAAGAGCGGAAATGTTCATTATCAATTGACACGGATGGGAAGAAGCGCTTATTACTGGGGGAAATTTTTGTTTTCTTATATCAGCGCGTTTTTCTTGTTTCTCCTTCCTCTTCTTTTTGGCGTCGTGCTCGTCAACCTTTTGACCAACCATTGGGATTATTCGAGCTTTTCCCAGGCATATCGGCAATTGGTCAATGGCACGTTGCCGTTGCCGGACAATTCGTTTGAAGGGGAAAAGAAAAGCCTTTTTTCTCCTTTATTGGAGATCTCCCCTTATTGGTATGTTCTCGCGTATTATATCATTGGCGGATTGTTTGCCAGCGGCTACGTCTGCCTTGGGTTAGGATTTTCCTTGTTGTTGAAAAATCGGTATTTGATTACTTTGATGCCACAAATCATTTATATGGTTTGTTGGGCGGCGCTGACTATCACCAACCAATTGGCTTGGGATCCGTTTAATTTCTTAATCCCTTCACAACCAGTGGAAGGATTGTCCTATTGGAAAATCGTCATCGTGTTTGTCCTCCAATTGTTGATTGCGGTAGCGGTATTTTCATATGGAGTGAAGAAAAGTGAAGATGTTCTCTAGACAGAACGTTTTTTTTGTTTGGCAAGATTTGCTGTTGCATCGAACCGTCATCAAAATGATTTTGGGCGTCATGGCTTTGTTGATGGTGGCGGGCATCTTGCCGCTAGGAATGGTGGTGGTGGGGAAGTGGCACAGCCTCAAAGATTTTATCTTGCTTTATCGGTATGAATTTTTTCATCTCCCTGCTTTTTTGTTTCTTTTAGGTTCCGCGCTTCAAACCAATGCGTGGGTGGTGCTAAGAAGATACCGCACGCGGAGGCAAATCGGTCTTCATAAAGCGTTGCTGGTCGTCGTTCTGGCGGGGGGCGTGTCTCTTTGGGTTGCCGCAGTAGGCGGATTATGTACAATGTTTGTGAAATACGTCATCTATCCTAATATGCCAAACGCCCATGCGGCTTTTTTGTACGTGCCGCATAGTGGGGATAAAAGCTCGTTTCTCTATTTTCTTGTCATGTACTTTTTCGTCACCGCGATATACGGATTGTTGTTTGTCGCATTCATTGATTTTGGGGGGAACCGCTTTTTCGCCTTCGCTGCCGTCATCATACTGGCTGTATTGGATATGTTCACTGTGCACATGCTCCCTTATTTGTTTTACATAAGTGAACAGACGGCTCCCGTTTGGACAATCTTAGTTCTCATTGCGATGATGCTGGTGCTGGTCTATACCATTTGCCTTTCGTCAAGCCAAAAAAACTACTATGTTCAGGATGATCTTTTATGAAACCGATGCATTTGGAGTTTACCCTGATCAAAATGGATGTCAAAAGAATTGTCATCACCTGCCTCCTGTTCCCACTGTTGGGCACTTTGATGTCCAGCTGGTCAGAGGCGTTTTCTTCCCAATGCCTATCGGAGTTGTTCTCCCGCTTATTCGGAGCGGTGACGATCTCGAATTGGATGTATTGGCTGATGATTTGCTTCGGCTATGTGGTGTTGCTCCAAATCGTTTGGAAAAAGCGGGATAAATATTTTGAACATAAACTGTTCATTTTGTTGAGGGATACGACGTCGTACACGATGGCTAGGCTGCTGGCAGGTGTTCTATTTACATTGGTGTATGTCTTGTCGGTGTTTTTGATCGCTGGCGGCTTCGGTCTCTTTGTGTCGCATATGGCGTTTTCGTTTGACCGTTCGCTCGTGCTCATGTTCGTGGGCATCGCCGTGAATTTGTATTGGCACGCCAGCGTGTGGATGTTGTTGAACGTGTATGCAACCCATCACTTGGCGAATGTTGTCATTCTCGCTTTGTTTTTTGTGGGTGTCAAGATGCCAACGCCTTTTATTCCTTTGTACTANAGCATGGCGGATCTCGTGCGGAGCAGCTCGATGTTCTGGTCGGCGTTGATGGTGGAGCTCTTGTCGATCGTTGCGTTCGGGTATTGGACGATCAAGAGAGTGAAGAACGCGGATTATATGTAGGAGGTTTTCAATTATGAAGGCGATCGTCTTATCCAATGTTTCCAAAACGATAAAAGCAAGGGAAGTTTTGCGCAATATCAACTTAGAGTTGGAAAGAGGAAAGATTTATGGATTTGTCGGGCCGAACGGGTCGGGAAAAACGATGTTATTCCGAGTCATCAGCGGACTTGTGAAGCCGTCCAGCGGCACGGTGGCGGTATTTGGCCAGACGTTGCACCAAG
>NZ_LDPD01000006.1:37063-39434 GCF_001026865.1 Geobacillus sp. ZGt-1
CCTTGAACAATACTCAGGATTCGATAATTTGCATTTTTTAGCCATGATTCAGAACAAAATCGGCGAACGTGAGGTAAAAGAGGCGATCGAGCGAGTGGGGTTGAATCCGCATGATAAAAGGCCGGTGAAAGCGTACTCTCTTGGAATGAGACAAAGACTGGCCATCGCACAATGCATCATGGAGAAACCGCAGCTGATGTTGCTCGATGAACCGATGAATGCTTTGGATGAAAAATCGGTGGACCAAGTGTACCAAATTATTCGGGAGGAAAACAAAAGAGGCTGCACCATTTTGTTGACGTCTCACAACAAGGTGGACATTCAGTCATTATGCCATGAAGTATATTCGATGAATGAAGGGGTGATTACGGGTATGACCCATATTACGGCAGAATGACTGTCATGTGTGTAATGTCGAAATTCGCGAGGGGGTGGCCATCTTGAACAACCAACTGTGCGAAGGTGCCGCTTCCGTGTTCATGGGACAATCAAAAGTGAACCAATAGCTTCCTGCATCTGAGGAGGATGCTGGGAGCTTCAGTGCAGCAGCTCTTCTTCGTTGCGCCACTCCCCCATCCTACTCTTGAACAGGAGAGCCGCCATGGAAATGCCAAGATGTTGTGTGTTTTGCTTGGGTCAACAACTCTTTGAGGCAATCCCCATAGCCATCAAGTGAAGCCTTGGAGCGAGTAGCTCCAAGGCTTCACTTTTCATCTTTGGAGGCTGTGACCGTGAGAATATATAAAGATAGGCATGTCAAATACACCTTCCCTATAGAAGGTTTTTTTCATGGTATGAGGCGGGAATTTCTTACGACACCGGCATGATGACCAAACTCTCGATAATGTCTAAAGCGCTCTTTTTTGTATAACGCCTTGATTTTTTTCCGTGTTGAGCGATGATGTCACACAGTTTTAAAAGAAGTTGGACAGCTAACGCCTCCGAACACCATAAGGCTTGAAATAAATCCATACCGAACTCCTTGATCATACTCATCGCCTTATATTCGCTCAATTCCTTTTTCTGTTTTCGATAGAGCCATTCCCGCATTTTAAACATGACAGTGGAGCTGATCAATAAGGCAATCAATGTTCCATACAGGTGGCACTGAAAGCGAGCCCCTTTCATCGGTTTGAATCGATGAATGTGAAACAGGGATTTCCATGTCTTAAATACCACCTCAATCTGCCAGCGAAGAGAATACAGCGTATGAATTTCGTGCAAAGAGGTATAAATCGCTGGAATATTGGTGATATATACATATATTGGGTGGGGGCGTCGCGTCACGTACGCGGCCCCTTTTTGTTTCGCCTTCTGTTTCCATTGTCCTTCCTTCTGTCGCTCCTGTTCTTCTGTCAGCCGATACACAATAAGCCGCGGTTGATGAACTTTCTTTCCACTGACATACGCATGTTCCAGTTCCATGGTTTCTCCCGGTTGCAGCACCGCAAGGAAATCCTCTGGTTCCCATTTTCGAAATCGGTCCCCTTCTTTTTGGTAAATCCCTACATTGTGTTTGAGCCGTGAAATATAAAAGGCCCCGGCGTCATGAATGGCTTGCAATCCCTCAAGCGAAAAATAGCCTAAGTCTTTCAAACAAAGGTCTCCCTCTTGGATGGTCGATAGAAGGGACGCTCCGTAGGCGGCGTCGTGATGACGGGCATCTTCGACGTCCACATGGAGAACCTTCCCTTCTAGCCATTCATATTCTAGCTGAATTTTCACCCCAGGCCCCGTACATCCCTCGTAAATCCCCTGGATTTCAGGAGGCAGTTGAAACGACGTGGAATCGAGAATGCGAATCCGGAGAAACAGCGAATGTCTTGGACATAAGCGACGGGCCTCCTGAGTCTGATGAATGAGCAGTTTTTCAAACACCGCTTTGAGGAAACTCACCGCTTTTTCATGAAACCGTTGATTGAGCCCTTCCGCACTCAGAGAGGTGTTTTGCTTGAGAGCTAGAGCACTGCAAAGCTGCACCAATGATTTTTGACCGCCTCCTTCCTGGAGAAATGTGCAAAGTGCCACGAAATCATGGGCGCGTGACTTCCCCTTTCGTTGAATAAATTGATGATCTCGGGCCATATGTTCAAGTTCTTCGCACGATAACACGCTTCTTAATCCGTCTAAAAAACAATGCCATTCTTCTTGGAGAGATAAGGACGTCTTCAAAAAAACCACCCTTTCTAAGACATTATGAGGTCTTCAAAAGGATGGTCAAATGAGGCATATATTTATTCCTGTTTTCTTAACTTGATGGCTATGGAGGCAATCCCATATTATAATCACAATAAATTAAAGAAAATTATAAAAAATATATACCAATACATTAGAAAAATCTTAGAATTTCGATCTATTCTAAATGTGAAAA
>NZ_LDPD01000006.1:39841-39978 GCF_001026865.1 Geobacillus sp. ZGt-1
CAAAATTCTTGACGGTACCAACATCCATATTGAACCATGGAAGAGTTGGAAAATTCCAAGAGAATTGATCACAAGACAACTTTCCAAAGAAAATAAAGGGGATTTAACGCTTGGATTCACCCTTGATCGACACTCGT
>NZ_LDPD01000006.1:41594-42039 GCF_001026865.1 Geobacillus sp. ZGt-1
TCGTCAAGGGAGAAAAGGAGTCAGTATAAGGGCAAGGGCGGGAAGAAGCCCTTGTCCATTATTCGCTTCGCCGAATTTGGCAGGTCTTTAGCTCAGCGAGCTTGGGAGGACAAAAAAGCTAAGCCGCTTCTTGTTGGAGAAACTCTTGCGTCAAAGGGACGGGGATTTGTCCGTCGGACCATCATATGCGGAAGATCGGCGAGTTTTAGGATGACGCCGGAACCCAGCCCTTGAGTGCGCTGTGCATGTGCAGGAAGTTGAAATACACCACAAGCTGAAAATGCTATATACATGCTCATTGAAAAGTTAACCTTCGCATAAGTGGTGCCCACTCCGGTTATACTGCTCCTAAGGAAAAGCATGGAAAAGGAGCGGAATCAGACATGAAACGGCTGAAAATCACCCATGATCACGGATGGACGCCTCGGAAACTCCGCAAGCAGGA
>NZ_LDPD01000006.1:42262-42328 GCF_001026865.1 Geobacillus sp. ZGt-1
ACACCTCGTGTTGACCACGACACCTGCGGAGCTGGGCTGGGACATCGCTTCGGCGTGGAATACGAA
>NZ_LDPD01000006.1:42340-42547 GCF_001026865.1 Geobacillus sp. ZGt-1
CTATAAGGCTGGTGAAAAACAAGTTTTTTGCTCAAACCAGCGGTATTTGATCAGCAAGGAGAACAGATCTGACAAAGTTTCTCTAATTGAAAAAGAGTTGGGATGAGTTGCCTTTTTCATTAATTCACCGGCCTTCTATGTGTACCACCATTACAGCATATCCATTTCCCGCGAAGCATTACGAAAGCTCTTGCATCGAAAAGGGCT
>NZ_LDPD01000006.1:42592-42870 GCF_001026865.1 Geobacillus sp. ZGt-1
CCGGCAAAAAAACTTCGAGAAACAAATGGACCTGATAAAAAAACTTAATGGATTCGGATTTCATCCTGTTGTACATCGAATGAAACGCATATCCGGTCGTATCATGTGTTGCGTACGACATTGTCAGAGGTTGGCCGTCAAAAGCAAGTGCCTACGTTCGGCCATCATGCTCACATATCGCTGTTTGGCGCGGTCAACGTCCACGATGGCGAAACGGTTCTTCATCAAGCAGGGGCAGCCAATGCCACAACGTTTTTAGATTTCCTGCGAGTTCTCAA
>NZ_LDPD01000006.1:42895-43032 GCF_001026865.1 Geobacillus sp. ZGt-1
GTCTTGGTGCTGGATAACGCTCGAATTCATCACACCAAAATGGTGAGAGAATTTTTGCGGGAAGAAGGATAGTGTTTTCACTTCATTTACTTTCCTCCGTATTCACCGCAACGGAACCCGATCGAACGCTTGTGGAA
>NZ_LDPD01000006.1:43076-47231 GCF_001026865.1 Geobacillus sp. ZGt-1
GAAACGATATCGCCCAAGCCGTTTTTGCATGTTTCTCAATTTAAAAAATATCGCTGGAAAGCGGTATTTTCAGTTAAAACACCGGCTCTCTAGAATATCAAGTGAAGCTTGTGCTTAAGAACCCACTATATAAATGAAGAAATTGTAATAAATATCATAATTACTACTAGCAACCTAATAAGTGTTGAGGTGAGCGCAACATCATCAACTAAAGAATACGAATTCAGTCAATGTCAAAAAATCGAGAAACATTTTATCCGGCTGTAGGACAGTTAACATTCGGAAGAAATCACTCAAATCATGAATACAGGTCCCTCCATACCTACTTTGCAACGTGGTTCAGGACAAATTCAGCACTGTAATTGGGTGCAGATCTTGTAAAAAGAGTCACGCAATTTACGGAAGATTGAGAATCATTGAGTTGGAGGCTTGATTTATGAAAGATCTTATCTTTAAAAACATCGATACGTTTATGATTCGAACACCGGTTTTATCAGTAGACAACTATTTAAGATTTTTTGATCAAAAATTGACTGAGGGAGAAATGAAAGAGCGTCTGTTGGAAATTTGTCATAACCCTGTATTTAGAGAGAGTATCTTAGTAGCGAGTAAAAGTTTATATAATAAAATGATTGATTTTTGCAACGGCAAGGAAATAAAAAAATACGATTATTTTATCAAAGCCATTTATAAGTATTTGATAAGAATTAGCACGAGACCAACGCCATTTGGTCTTTTTGCAGGAGTAGACTTTGGTGAATACACGGATGAAAATACATCAATAAGATATGGAACGAATAAATATAAGAAATTTGCTAGGCCAGATTTAGAATGGCTGATGAAGATTGTAAAGAAATTGGAACAAGAACAATATGAGCAATTATGGTTCACGGTGAATGACAGTATATTTTTAAAAGGAGAACGGGCATATTTACTACATTCGACACGAAAAGACGATGACAAGCGAGTCAATGAAATCAGCGTCAGAGTCACCCTTCCTTTTAAAATCACGTGTGAATTAGCTCGTCACTTGATCCATTACCAAACATTAAAAAAAGAATTAATAAAACAATTTCCAAATACGAGTGAGGAAAAAATTGAACGTTTTCTCAAGCAACTAATAGAAAACGAATTTTTAATTTCCAATCTCCGCCCACCATTAACAGTAATGGATCAGCTTGATTATCTGATAAAGCGATTGAAAGAAAGCCATATAGAAGAGTGGAGTAACGAATTAATTGATATTCAACAAAAGATTCGCACATATACCATGACTCCGTTAGGAGAAGGGGAGCAAATATATAAAGAGTTACATAAAAAAATGAAAAAGTTAGCCGATACCAAAAATGTGTTACAAGTTGATATGAAGTTAAACTTACAAGAAAAGAAACTGAACAAGCAAGTGATAAAAGATGTAAATGAACTAATGCACATACTTCTACCTTTTTCGATGACCTATCAACAAACAGATTCTCCACTTTCGAGGTACAAGCAAGAATTTATCGAAAAATATGGGGTGGACAGAGAAGTTCCTTTACTAGAAATGCTTGATAATGATCTTGGTATAGGAGCACCTATGGATTATACAAACCCGAAAAACGCAAGACTCGCTGTAGGTGTACCCCATCAATTGATTGATGAGCAGTTAAGAGAATATTTTCTTCATAAATATATCGAGGCGGTTAAAGACAAAAAAAGTATAACAATAACAGAAGACGAGATAAAAGAATTGGGTCTAGATGATTATGATTACCAAAGCATCCCGGATTCATTAGACATTAACGTCATTATAAAATGTGACTCGGAACAAGATCTTGAGCACAATCATTTCAAATACTATATTGGTCCTAATTTAGGATCGACCCATGCGGGGAAAAGTTTTGGAAGGTTTTCTTATATGATGGAAGGGGAAGAGAAACTCTTCGAAACGTTAAATAAAGAAATGTTGAACTTGAATAATGATAGTGGCGAGTATGTAACTTGTGAGCTTGTTTATTTGCCAAATGAAACGAGACATGCCAATGTGACAAGAAATATTCATAACAGCGAATACGAACTTGCGTTGTTTACTAACAACAGCAAAGATGAATATCATCGATTGAGCTTAAATGATATTTTGATCGGCATAGAGAACGATATGTTTTATGCCAAAAGCAAAACACTAAATAAAAAGTTGATTATTACTATGAATAATATGTTGAATACCCAAAATGCCCCGAATGCGATTCGTTTTTTGTATGATATAAGCTTAGATGGCAAAAAAATTTGGTGTAATTTCCCTTGGGATACAATCTTTCAAGACTATGCTTACATACCGGCAATTGAATACAAAAATTTCGTCATAGCACCGCGAAAATGGGTGATCAATAAGATTATTAAAACAAACGACAAAATTAGTTTTACGGAATTTGAAAAACGCTTTAAAAAATTTTGTTCTGATTACGATGTGCCGAAATATGTTTATTTGACTTTTGCAGATAATCGGATTTTGTTGAATACAGAGGATGAAAATTGTTTAAGAATTCTTCATCACGAATTTAACAATAGATACGGAAACATTATTCTAAGTTCTTATGAAGAGGCTGATCTTCATTTAGTTAAAGATGATGCCGAAAAAGAGTATGTTTGTGAATTGGTCATTCCGCTAGTGAAAGTAAAACAAGAAAATCGTCAATGGTATGCCAAAGCGAAAAAATCAAATCATATCCCAAGTTTTTCAGATATAAGAGTCAAGTTGCCTTTTGAAAATTGGCTTTATTTAAAATTGTACGGGGTCCATTCTAGAGCGGATGATTTCATCGCCTTTTATCTTTCAGAATATTGTCGCGAAAAATTGGCTAAAGGAGAAATTGAAAAGTATTTCTTTATACGGTATGCCGACCCGGAGCAACATATAAGATTAAGGCTGAATGCCAGTGAAGAGAAACTTCTGCAGATTTATCCGGATATGAAACAATGGCTGCGAACGTTAATCGACAAAAGAGTGGTGAGTCGTTTTTCCATCGACTGCTATGAAAGAGAAATTGAGCGTTATGGTGGAACAGAATTGATCGATCTTGCAGAAAACTTATTTTTCTTCGATAGCATAGTAGTAGAGGACATATTAAAGTTAAAACGTTTGAAACATATTCAATTTAGCGATGAAGTGATCGGAATGGTTTCCATCATTCATTATATGGAACAGTTCGGCCTAAATTATGAAAGTCAATTGGATTTCTTGCAACAGCAAGTCAACAAACAAGACTATCGTGAAGATTTTCAAAAGAATCGATCTGTTTACATGAAAGTTTGTAATACGGATAATGATTGGCAAGGGTTAAGAGACACTGATGAGGGGATGTTATTATTAAACGTTTTGAACCAAAGAAACAGAAGCATAAAAGAGTATGCAAGCAAGATCCAGGACGGTCTCGAAGCTTCTTCTGAATTATCTATTTTAGACAGTGTGATTCATTTACACTGTAACAGGCTATTCGGCATTGATCGAGAATTTGAAAAGAAAATCCGTACATTAGTTGCCCATACGTTATATGCATTAAAGTATATTAAAGCTCATGGATTAGTGTTAAAAAATTAAAGATGTTATCCATTTGTCCAAGCATTGGGGAGACGATATATAATGGACCCACGACTTGGACTTTTTTCAACAAAAGCTCGACAAGCTCTCTTTTGTGTATTCAGGTGAAAAAACTTTTATGACGGGAAGAAGATCTCATTTTAGCATGCGGGGATTGAAAATGTTATGAATATAAAAGAGTATGATGATCACGTTACTATCAAAGATATTGTGAAATCAATAAGGATAGTTCCCAAGACGCTTGTTCTTATAAAGAACGTCGACAAACAAAGTTTTTTTATCATTATTTTCTTAAGCTTATTAATGGGAGGCGCACCGATTGTTACATTGCTCGGTTCGCAAAACTTGTTGAATGCAATCGGGTCCCAAAATATTCATATTATTATATCGGCATTGATCTTTTATATTTCTGCTGTTTTACTCAGCGAGATCATCAGCAGTTTCATGGAATATTACCAAAATAAGTTTCAAACTCTCATCAACTACAAACTTAATTTGCAAATCATGGACAAGTGTACAAGATTGTCTTTACAGCATTTTGAGGATGCCGAAGTTTATGATATGTTGCAAAGAGTACA
>NZ_LDPD01000006.1:50517-57036 GCF_001026865.1 Geobacillus sp. ZGt-1
GATATGTTGCAAAGAGTACAGAATGAAACGCCGTATAAACCATTTGAAGTGTTTTTATCCATATTAGGTGCAATATCGGCGATTGTAACCTTTTTTTCATCGATGATGATTCTGATCCATTGGAAACCGTGGGTGTTGATTATATTAATCTTCATACCACTCGTTTTTTCTTTTTATTTTTTCAAGATTGGCCAAAGAGAGTTTAATGTTAGTTGGTTGCGTGCACCGGAAAAAAGGAAATCATGGTATTTGTCTTACCTAATGACAAGAGACAACACGTTCAAAGAAGTCAAAATATATAACTTGGCAGGCTATATTTTGAACAAATTTAAAGAAATCAACAAAACGTTCGTCGAGCAGGATATCCATCTTTTTAAAAGAAGAACGGTTTTTACATTTATTTTTGAGCTCGTTGAACAAATATGTATCAATACCGTACTTGTTATCATCATCATTTCGGCGTTGGCAGGTGAAATCCTTATAGGTCACGTCGTAGGGCTTATTCAGGCCTTGAACTTAATTTCTAGCAACTCTAAGAAAATATTGAATATCATCCATTCCCTGTATAAAAACAATTTATATATCAACCAACTGTTTGAATTTTTGGGGTTAGACGAAGAAGTATTGGACAAAGGAGATCGATTCGTATCAGGGATAGACAAAATCGAAAATATTAAGATAAGAAATTTAACGTTTCGTTATCCAACGAAACCAAAAGTAGTATTGAAAAATATTAACCTCGACATCAACAAAGGGGAAAGAATAGCCATCGTCGGTGCAAATGGATCAGGAAAAAGCACCCTTATAAAACTTTTATTGAAATTGTATGAACACGATGAGGATAGCATTTTTTATAATGGTGTGTCCATCAATGATTTGGATACGGAACAATTGAGAAAAAACATTGCCGTGTTGTTCCAAGATTTTGTGAAGTATGAATTGAAATTAAGGGAAAACGTGGGGTTTGGCGATATTACGCGCATTGATCGTGACGGAGAATTAAAACAAGCCATGGAGAGGGCGAGAGTAAATTTTATCGAGGATTTAGATACTCAGCTTGGTTTATGGTTTGTCGACGGTGTTCAGCTTTCGGGAGGACAGTGGCAAAAAGTAGCGATTGCTAGGGCGTTATTTCGGGATGCATCCGTATATATATTGGATGAACCTAGCTCGGCACTGGATCCCATTTCCGAGAAAGAAGTCATTGATATGTTTATCAATATGACAAAAGATAAAATTGGTATCTTTATCTCACATCGTCTATCAACAGCTAAGCTTGCCGATAAAATCGTAGTAATGAATGATGGTGAAATTGTCGGTATAGGTACGCATTGGGAATTGTTAGCTACGAATGAGTTATACAGAAGAATGTATGAATTGGAAGCTTTGAAAAACGAGGAGGAGTATGAGCATCTCAATGAAAGCGCTGGTTTGTAATCTTGCGAAAAAATTGTCGGATTATGAGAATATGAAGCGAATCGTCAATCACCCAAGTAATTATATTAAAATTGGAAACAAGACGATAAATCCGTTTAATGAGTTAAGTTTAAGCCATGGGTTACCAGCCTTATGTGCGCTGTACGGCGAATTGGGCGAACAATATCCGGATGAAGGTTGGGATTTATTAGGGCATCAATACATCAAAAAAATCGGTGAACAAATGAATCAACACGGCTTCCCTTCTTTATCCATGTTTACCGGATTGGCAGGGATCGGCCTTGCTGCAGTATGTTTATCCAAGGGAGGAAAAAGGTATCAAAACTTTATCTCAACGATTAATCAAGCCATCGAAGAAAGAATCGGAGAAATGATCGAGTATTTGAAACAGAAACCGTATCCGAATATGGACGATTACGATGCTATTTCGGGAGTAGCGGGTATAGCGAGCTACTGCCTATTATTTCCGCAAGAGATGAAAAAAAGTATTACGTTAATCTTAAAATACATTATAGATTTATCTCAAGATAAACAAATGGAGGATATCAACGTTCCTGGCTGGTATATTCCCCCAAAGAATGCTTTTTCAGACACTGAAAGGAGAAAATGGCCATCGGGTTTCTTTAACATTGGGTTGTCTCACGGTATACCTGCTTTACTCATTGTCTTGTGCAATGCTAAAAAACTGAATATTTACGTAGATGGGCAAGATGAATGCATTCAAAGAATAGCTGATTTTCTTATGAAGTTTCAAATTAAAGATGAAAATGGCTCTTATTGGGGGACTCATGTTTCTCTAGAGGAATACAAAAATGGCTCTGTCCTAAACAAAGATACAAGGGATGCCTGGTGTTATGGCACGCCTGGTGTTGCTTATTCGTTACTTATAGCAGGTAAAACTCTAAATAATCAATCATACATTGATTGTGCTGTCAGCGGAATGAAACTGGCAAGCAAACGGCTTTACAACATTTTTTCTCCTTCCTTCTGTCATGGTTTATCGGGAGTTGCGTATATATGCAACAGATTTTATGAAGAAACGAATATCAGCGATTTTAAGGAAGCCGCCTGCAAATTAGTCGATGATATAATAAAATTTTATAATGAGGAATTCCCTTTTGGCTTTAAAAATATTGAGGAGAGCGAAGGAAGCACGAAATATTATGATTATGTGGGACTAATCGATGGAACAGCGGGAATTTTATTGACGATATTAGCTATACAAAACTCGAAAAAAACGCCTTGGGATTGTGCATTTTTATTATCTGAAGTTTAAATGTTGTTTATATACAATGGAAAAGCCGACTGATCGATGGTTAGAGGCAAGCCGCAGAGGGGGCTCCATCATACCTTGGCGTACCGATCGGTCGAACAACTCCCTAAAAAGGGTGTTGTTCGATCAACCGGTCATCGATCAAATATGTTGGAAAAGGTTCATAGACAAGAGGTGTCTTTCACCCGGGCGTCACTCAAGACGTGCGCATTTTTTAGTAAAAAGCAACAAAGAGTAAAGCTTCACATTGCACCTATGAACAACGCAACGGTGTTATGAGATTACCCCATGATATGGGGATGGAATAGGTTAAAATGCGATTCAACTGTATGGGGGATCAAAAGATGAATAACAAGAAAATTTTGGTCGTTGATGATGATGAAGATATTTGCTGCACCATTAAACAATATTTGGAGCTTCATCATTATCAGGTAGAAACGGTCCACAGCGGTGTAGAAGCGTTGAAGATGATAAACGACGATTTTGATTTGATTGTGTTGGATATCATGATGGAAGGAATTGACGGAATGGAGCTGTGTACAATCATTCGTGATCGGGTTGATTACCCTATTGTATTTGTTAGTGCTAAAACGCTGGAGGAAGATAAGGTTCAAGCTCTGGCGATCGGTGGGGATGACTACATCACCAAGCCGTTCAGCTTAAAGGAGTTAAAGGCGAGAATTGATTCTCATTTAAGAAGGGAAGAACGGATTCGTTCAAACGAGAGATATCTTTTGAGTTCTAAAAATATTACGATTGATCTTTTGGCTAATGAAGTCTTTTGTAAAGGAAAGAAATTACCGTTAACAAAAAAAGAATATGAGATTGTGAAGTTGTTGATGCTCAATAAAAAGGTCGTTTTCTCCAAAGAAAGAATCTTTGAACGAGTATGGGGGATTGACTCCGACAGCCAGTTAGACACGGTTACAGAAAGCATCAAAAATATTCGAAAAAAAATCAAGGACGTCGATCCAGAAACCTCTTATATTCAAACATTATATGGGCTCGGCTATAAATGGGATGTGAGCAATGAAAAACGATAAAACAATCAAACGAGATTTTTACTTGTTGGTTGTGAAGGTAGTGTTGGCAACAGTGATCTCTTCGGCCGTTACCTATTTATGCGTAATCTATTTGATTATGACATTAACCACGAACGATGTGGTGAAACCGACCAATTATTTCGTGAAGGATTTGGATTTGATTGAAAAAAAGGTGAAAGAAAACGAAGAGGCGATTTTCAAGGGGAGATTAATTCCCATTCATCGTTACAGTGAAAAGATACAGGGAGAAGTTGTAGACATCAGCGGTAAGCATCTGTATGGTGATCGAGAAATTATAGACGATCAAGTGGATATTAGTCAATCGATCAACCGTGAGATTGTAAAAGGAAGCTATGTGTATCGGTTCATTCCCCTGAAGCATGATAACGCCATTCAGGCGGTATATGTGTTGAAAGCGCCTTTTGGGTTCATCATTAACAATCAAAATCGCTTCGAAGCCGTGTTGATTTATGCTGTGATGTTTATTTCTCCGTTGATCTTTTTTATTGTCTATTTGATTTTCTTTACATCTAGGCTGTACAAATCATTGTTTCATAATGTCAAATTGTTGCTCCAGGCTTCTGATCACATTGCAAGCGGGAATTTTGATTTTCAAGTCTCGGGGTTGAAAAGAAAAGAGTTTATCAAGATCCAGGATTCCTTTAATACCATGATCAGTGCACTGAAAGAAATGGTGGAACGTTTAGCAAAGACCGATGACGAACGAAAAATGATGGTATCATCGATCGCACATGATATCAGAACCCCGTTAACGGTCATCCAAGGACAAATTGATTTGATTCAAGATTTGAGAAAGTTGGACCACTTTGATGTCACTCCCCATTTAGAGATTATTCGCAAAAACTGTGGGAAGATGACCATGTTGACAGATAATTTGTCGTTGCTCTATAAAGTGGAGAATGACCACTTCTCATTGAATGGAAAAGAAGTGGATGTAAGGCAAATCCTTGAGGAGAAAAAACTAGAGATCTCAACAATGGTTTACCATCAAAAATCGATAAACATTTGCTTTGATGTGAATTTGCAAAAATCACGTTACATACTTGATGAAGCGATGTTAATGAGAGTGTTGGACAATATTTTATACAACAGCCTGAGGTTTACAAAAAGCGGAGAAATTAAGTTGGAAGTCTATGATGAAAAAGAGGGGAATGAGTGTAAAATCTATTTTCGCTGTTCAGATACAGGAACGGGGTTTAAAGAAAACGATACGTCTTTGTTGTTCCAGCCTTTTTACCAGGATAAGCAGTATAAAAATCATGTTGGATTAGGACTGTATATTGCTAAAAGAATTGTGAATCATCATGGCGGTGAAATTTGGGCCTACAACAATGAAAAAGGTGGAGCGACGGTTGAATTTTATATTAAGGAGCTATCTGATTAATCATCCAATCTTATGGGCTTTCCGCCGTTATCGAGAGTGGAGAATGCAGCTAGGGAGGAATTTCTCTTTCCCTAGCTGACAGTCTCTAAGCCTTTATTTTCTTTTAGCAATCAAAAATTGGTGGTTCACCGTAACAGCTACTTCTTCATCTGGGTTTACGCCTTTGATGCTGTATACCCAGCCAAAGTTCAAGTGAGTTCGTTTTTCATCCGTTTGATCGGGAATGACTTCGATCTTTCGCAGCTCTTTTTTACTCAAGATTTGATGATGCTCATTGATGGTAATCGTCTCCGCTACTTTCCCGATCGGTTTGTTCAATTGATTCCGATCGACTTTTGCTGCTTGAATCATGTACGTTCGGCCTTGATAGTGAATTTCTTGCAAATTTTCTTTGTTCAACTCGTATTTTGGTAATTTCCGATCGATCTCCATATTTTGTGTGGCTGTCTTTTTTAAGTTACTGACAAGTGAACAACCTGCTATAAAGAGGATTCCAATCAACATGAGGAGTAAGATAGAGTTTTTCATCGTTACTCTGAAACCTCCTTTTTTACCATCCCATTGAGAGGGAGCAGTGAACTTTCATTCATGTGGTTGATTTCCTTCCCAACGATGAAACCAGATCGAACCGATGATGGTGACGATGATGAAGCTTAGAAGGGCATAGGCTATTCCTTCCCATAATGATAGCGAAAAGGAACTTAATAACTGCGCCCCCAAGGTTTGCTTTACTTCGGGCATCATAAGAATCGGAAATTGTGAGAGACGAACAGCCCAAGCCCAAGGAATATAGCTCCATACGTGATCACCTAAGGAAGTTGCGCCAATCAGGGCAGAAATGAGAAATCCGCCGCTTCCTACTGCGATCGAGGCTCCCATTCCAAAGGCAAAGCTGATGAACAGATGCAAAGAAAAAAGGATGAGTGAGCCCACGATGGAGAGCATGGCTCCTTGCAAAAATAACTGATAATGAATGTGCGCCACTTTGAGTACGTATTTCATTCCAAAGAGCATGAGAATCGTCGCTAGCAAGATGTCCGCGCATGCAATAAAGATGAGCAGCGTGAGTTTGCCAACATACCATTGAACTTTGGATACAGGACCGGTCAAGATGTTCATGAAACTTCCTGCTTTTTCTTCTTGATAGGACATCAGCCCAGTCAGTAGGGAGATAATGATCGGTAAGGAAACGGCCATTACTTCAAAAAATCCTTGATAGATTTTCATCTGCCAAAACGTAGAGGTACGGTAGTGCGAAAAATACCATACCATAAAGAGAGAATAAATGATTGGCGTGATGATGACCATCATCCGAATCGCTGTGCGTTTTGTTTTTATCCATTCGGATGACAGAAGGCGAA
>NZ_LDPD01000006.1:58530-64303 GCF_001026865.1 Geobacillus sp. ZGt-1
AAACGACATGTCAATACACTTCCTTTCGCGCAAACCAAACGGCGGTTAAAAAAGATAACAATAGAAACATGACAAGGGCGATCGCCAGGCCTATTGGAATGACAGAAGGATCCAATAGCGGACTCCCTTTTTCCAAAGGAACACCGTTCGGATGAACCCCGACGATCGGGCACATCATCCTCATTCCCCAGCTCCATGGGATGAACAGCCAATACGGTTGTGCGGCCATGACTACCCCTAAGGCGAGGCCAATGACACTGACAATGATCGAGACTACCATCCCGAACCGCTCGGCCACAAATAATCCGATCGGGATATAGGCTAAAGAGGTCAACCAAATGACCAAGCTGGCGAATACGGCGACCGTAGCTGATGAGAGGCTGTTGGGAAAAAGCCATTTCAATAAAACAAGTAAGATGATCAGCTCTATTGTTGAGAGCAACATGTAATAGGCGATGACGGTGATTTTGCTCCACCATAGACGCACGATGCTAATGTCGTGACAACGCAACACTTTATCGTTTCCTGACTTTTTCTCCCTTACCGTTGACAAGGAAGCGATCAAGGCTGTTCCAATCGGAACAAAAATCAATGGCCACCAATTAAATACGGCATATTCAAAATAATTGTGTGTGGAATTTATAGTTGGCATGGTGATGATGGCGTACAGGACAAAGAAAAGCGGAGCGATGAATACAAGTTTTTTCGCAAACGTCCGCTTATATTTTAAACGTTCTGACTCGAACATATTGAGCATGATTTCCATCCTCCTTCATTACTCGTTCACTACATCGACAAAGAGTTTTTCGAGATCTTGGCTTTCGTCTATTTTCCCTTCGTACCTGAGTTTTCCGTTTTGGATAATGCCAATATAATCGGCTAATTGCTTAACTTCGGACAAAATATGGCTCGATAGAATGACGGTGATCCCGTTTTCGGTAAACGATTGAATGAGTTTTCGCAAGTCCTGTATGCCTAATGGGTCCAAGCCGTTTGTTGGTTCGTCGAGAATGAGCAGCTTTGGATGGTTTAAAAGCGCTTTGGCAATTCCTAATCGCTGTTTCATTCCGAGGGAAAATTGAGATGCTTTCTTTTTCCCTGTATTTTCTAAGCCGACGATGTTCAAAACTTCTTGGATCCGCGACTCAGGCAAATGAAGCAATTTAGCGTGAACAAGCAAGTTTTCATGAGCCGTTAGATTGCCGTAAAGAGCAGGGGATTCGATCAGCACACCGATATCTTTTAAGTCTTTTCTGCTCCAAGGATGGCCGTTGATCATGATTTCCCCTTTCGTAGGACGCAAAAGCCCTGTCAGCATTTTTAAAAGGGTTGACTTTCCGGCTCCATTTGGTCCGAGCAATCCATAAACCGTCTGTTTCTTGACTTTAATGGATACATCATCTACGACGAGTTGTTTCCCAAACGCTTTGCTTACATGATGGGTCTCTAACATATACTCTCCCATGTTCATTCTCCTCCTATATATAGAAAATTGGGTGGTGATGTTGCTTTTAGCTGGCATTAGCGAAAGGAGCGATGGCGATATCCGTGCTGTGTTTCATATTAATGGCTCAATGTAATGTTTTTATAAGAAAATGAGCACATGGATGATGTTTTTTACAGATTGGGCTTCGTACCTTGGTTTATCGTTTGCTGTTGCCGTGATCAGCGTTCTTCATTGATCAGTGAATGAAAATGATTGGAAATATCGATGGATTTGAGCGGTTAAGCTGATGTCACATGTGGTGAGGAAACAGAATGGTCAAGGGGGATGTTGTAGTTCGTACATAGGGAGTGGGAGGCGGTTGACTAATGAACAAAACATATCATTTGTGGGGTGGGAATCACCCAACCCACAATGATTTTCAAATCTTATTTATGGCAGCAAAAACTGGACTGAACTTCCTCCGTTTTGTATCCTTACTCAAATAATCATTGACAAGCATTCATTTTGATTAATACGAACGTCAGGGGTTATATCTATATAAATATTCTCGCCCGCTCCGGGGCGAGTAAGCAGGGGAGAGTGGTGTTCAAATTCTTGTTGGGGTGGCGCCAAAGGGCTGATTACAGCCCCTTGGGCGTCACTTTCTTTTCCACTTTGCGCAGCAGCCAGTCAAACACAATCGCCAACATGGCGGCTGGGATGGCGCCGGCTAAAATTAAGTTTTTGTCGGCGATGCGCAGACCGCGGTCGATCAAGTCGCCAAGCCCGCCGGCGCCGATAAACGTCGCTAAGGCGGCGACGCCGATCGTCAGCACCGTCGCGGTGCGCACGCCGGCCATAATGACGGGAAGCGAGAGGGGAAGCTCGACCATCCATAAAATTTGCCGCGATGTCATCCCCATCCCTCGTCCGGCGTCAACGAGCGTCGGGTCAACGCCGAGAATGCCCGTGTACGTGTTACGCAAAATCGGCAATAGAGCATAAAGCGTCAAGGCGATAATCGCCGGCAGTTTGCCGATGCCGAAAATCGGCAGCATAAACCCAAGCAACGCCAAGCTCGGAATCGTTTGGATGATGGCGGCAATGCCGATAATCGGCTCGGCGAGTTTGCGATACCGCGTCAACACCACACCGAGCGGCACGGCTATGACGATCGCAATGCTCATAGCGATGGCGGATAAGAGCACATGTTCTTGAAAGGCGATCCAAATATCATTCTTTCGTTCGATAAACGTCTGCAATAATTCCATCGTATCCCTCCTTGGCGGAAAAGCGGCAGCGGGTGGCTGCCGCTTGGTCATGGGCTGAGACCGAAAACTTGAAAAGGTTTTGGTTCACTAGCGGAACGAATCCCATCGGCAAGCCCGCTTGGAGCGGCCTTGTCTTTTCAAAATGAGACGTGTGATTCAGGCGGGGCGACGGCCGCGGCAACGTTTCTGGCTAGATGACAAGAAACGGGGCGGCATCGTTTTTTCAAGCCCCCATTCGCCCGTCTTCGTTGGCATTAGGCATGTTGCTGGAACGTCCACTCCGCGAGTGCGCGCATCATGCTCGAGCGCGTGATCCCGCCGACGAGCCGGTCGCCGTCCAACACCGGAATGATGCGCACATCCGGGTCTTGGAACAGGGCGGCGACGTTGGTGACGTCCGCTTCTTTCGACAACGTCGTCACATCGTAGTCGGCGATGTCGGCGACTAATAAATGTTCTTCTTGGTAGCGCTGTTCGATTTGTTTTAAGGTGACGATGCCGAGAAAGACCTGCTTTTTATCGACGACGACCAAACTGTCGACCTTTTTCGCTTTCATCAATCGGAACGCTTCGGCCAAGCCGCGCCGCGGCGAGATCGTCGCGACGTCAGCCGACATTAAATCCTCCGCCGTCGGCACGGCCGTATGGCGGATCCGCAACCGGTCTTCACCAATAAACTCGCGGACAAAGGAGTTCGCCGGCCGCCGAAGCATTTGGTCCGGCGTCGCAAACTGGACGATTTCCCCGTCTTTCATGAGCGCAATCCGATCGGCGATTTTAATGGCTTCATCCATATCATGGGTGACAAAGACGATCGTTTTGTGAATCTCCTCTTGCAAGCGGACGATGTCATCTTGCAGCTGTTCGCGGCTGATCGGGTCAAGAGCGCTGAACGGCTCATCCATCAAAATGATATCCGGTTCTGCGGCCAACGCGCGAACGACGCCGACGCGCTGCTGTTGCCCGCCGCTGAGCTCCGACGGATAGCGATGCTTGAACGTCGCTGGATCCAATCCGACGAGCTCAAGCAATTCGTCAACCCGTTTTTCATAGGCGTGTTTTTCCCACTTTTTTAGTTTCGGCACAAGTGCGATGTTTTCTGCGATCGTCATATGCGGAAACAGCCCGATTTGCTGGATGACGTAGCCGATGTTGCGCCGCAGCTCAACCGGGTCAAGCTGGGAAATGTCTTGCCCATCGATGTACACTTTGCCTGATGTCGGCTCGATCAAGCGGTTGATCATCCGCATTGTCGTCGTTTTCCCGCAGCCGCTCGGCCCGATGAGGGCGACAAGCTCGCCTTTGCGAATTTCAAGATTGATATTTTTTAAGGCGACAAAGCCGTCCTCATACTGTTTCGTGACGTTTTCAAATCGAATCATCCAAATTCCTCGCTTTCTAGTCGATCAGTCCTTCCGCTTTTAAGAAGTCAATCGCCACTTCACGCGGCCGTTTTCCTTCCAAGTTCACTTCGCCGTTTAGTTCCATCATTTTTTCATCGGTCAAAATGTTGGCCAACTTGTTCAGTTTTTCTTCGAGATCCGGGTTGGCATCCAACACTTCCTGGCGGATGATCGGCACGGCGTGGTACGGCGGGAAGTACTGTTTGTCATCTTTCAATACGACCAAATCATATTTTTTTATCCGGGCATCGGTCGTGTAGGCGGTGATGACGTCAATCTCTCCATTTTTCGCTGCTTCGTATTGCAAGTCTGGGTCGATCGTCACTTTTTTCTTGAACTGAAACCCGTACGTATCAACAAGCCCGTCATAGCCGTCGCTTCGCTCAAAAAACTCGGCGTCTGACCCAAAGGTGAGGGAAGACGAATGTTTCGCCAAATCGGAGTACGTTTTTACCCCGAGCTTTTCCGCCAAGTCTCTGCGCATGGCCAAGGCGTAGGTGTTGTTAAACCCGAGTGGTTTGAGCCAAGCGATGTTGTATTTTTCCTTATATAATTTCTTTGTTTCGTTGTAAATTTGTTCGGGCGTCTTTTTAGGATCGTACGGCTGTTTTAAAATGTTTAAATACCCTGTCCCCGTGTACTCGACATACATGTCGACATCGCCATTTTCAATGGCCTGCTGGAGCATAAACGCGCCGCCTAGACTGTCCTTCACTTCCACGTCCAAATCGGTGTTGGCCTTCACATACTCCGCCAGTAAATGCGTCAAAATAACTTGCTCGGTAAACTTCTTCCCACTGATAACAATTTTTCCTTTCGCATCACTCGTTCCGCTGCAGGCCGCTAGTCCAAATACAAGCCCGACAGCGAGCAAAGTCATCATCCATTTTCGCAACACAATTCCTCCTTCTTTTTCAGCTGATATCATACAAATGAACGGGGATAAAAAAAGCAGCAAAAGGACGCGGAGGGAGGTGAAAAAGCGTCACAAACAAAGGATACCGTAATTTGGGTGCGGCTGGCAAATTTGGTATCGGCCGATATGTTTGCTTCTCGCTTGCTCTCGCGGCGATGAGCGTTCTCTCCTCCTTGATCCTGAAAAATGCTCGGGAATGCTTGCGAATCCTCCTAGATGCTCCGAATTCGAGATGTTTGCATAAGCCTCGTGTTCATCCATCGATGCGCCAGCCAGGCATGACCCGCGCCGTTCATCGAGAGTGCGGGGTGATGCTACCACTTGCCGCGAGAAGGCCGGCGCCTTGGCAAATGGTCAAGGTGAAGGCTAATCGATAAACACTCGAACAAAAAAGGCAGCTCACGGCTGCCTAGTGAAAAGGGAATAGGTGTTGAACATTTCTCTGTGGGGAACGTGTTACGCATAAACAAGGCGATGAAGGGCGCTTTCCGTTTTGAAGACGCGGGCGTTTAAAACAGAGAGTCCCGCTTCATGTTCGGCGAGGGCAGGCAGCACTTTGTCTTCAAGGATGGATGTGATACGGGTGAGGTCGCCTTTCATATGATGAAGGTCGTGCGCCATCGCCTCGTATTTGGCGGTCAGCACTTCTTGCCCATGGCGGAGCGCTTCAACGATCGCCTTCGTTTCGTTCGTGCGCTCATCAAGCAGGTCGATTCGCCGTGCAAGCGTGTTCGTCTGTTCGTTCAGTTGGGCGACT
>NZ_LDPD01000006.1:64503-72559 GCF_001026865.1 Geobacillus sp. ZGt-1
TTGGGCGACTTGGTGTTCGAGGTTGCTTGTCCGCTCGTTCAGCTGAGTGAATTGTTGCTCAAGGGCGCTCGTCCGCTCATTGAGCTGGGCCATTTGCGCTTCGAGAGCGCCCGTTCGTTCATTAAGGTTGGCCGCCAGCACTTCAAGGGCACCCGTTCTTTCATTGAGATTGGCCACTTGTCCCTCCAAGGCGCCAACCCGCTGCTCGAGCGACTCGACCGCCGTGCGCGTCGCTTTCACTTCATGCAAAATTTCCCGCAGCAACGCTTCCATTCGTTTCACCTCCTTTTCCCCTCTATTTTACAAAAAACGCGCGCCGATGGCGAGAAAAAATAGGAAAACGGTTTTTGCTAGAAAAAGAGCGGAGAAAATCGTTACAATAAACATAGGAAAAAACCGAAGCAAAGGTGGACGGAGATGGACGCCACGTGGTTGAAGCCCATTGTCGAAACAAAATATTTATCGACGGAAAACGCGCACCGCTACCGGGCGATTTTGCGCTATTTCTACATTCAGCACGAGCGGATGCGGCAATATTTGTTTCCGGAAGAAGTGTACGCCTTTTTAAAGCAGCACGAGGAGTTTGCCGATTACACTGAGGAAGAGCTGCAGCAAGACCTCGACCAGCTCGTCAAATGGAACAACTTGATCGCCCGTCAAGAGACTTCTCACGTGCGGACGATTGAAGAGTTTAAGAAAAAGCGGTTCCGCTATCAATGCAGCCCGTACACGGTCGAAATCGAACGGATGATCCGCACGCTCGAGCAGCTTGGGGATTCATTTGGGGGGTCGCTCGAGAGAACGCGGTTTGACCGTTTGTATGCCTCTCTTTCTCGCATGGAAACGATCATCGCCTCTGATTTTCAAGAGCAGCCGGATGAAATGCATCAAGTATGGGAAGAGACGTTCGATTATTTCAAAAAAATCATCCAAAATTCCGCCGACTATATCGCTTATTTGCACGGTGAAAATTTGGAAGAGCGGATGACATCGGAGTCGTTTCTCGTTTATAAAGAGCAGTTTACTGCTTATTTGCGCGATTTTATCGTCGCCTTGCAAAAAACGTCGATGCAGATTGAGCAATTGCTTGAAGACTTGCCGGAAGACGGGGTTCGGCAGTTCATCGAGCATGTCGTCGACTATGAGAGGTCCATCCCTCGCTTTGCCGATGCGCTGCCGCCGCGCGCTGTCCAGATTGAAGAAAAATGGGAGACGTGGCGCAGCCTGTGCGAATGGTTTTTAGGCCGCGATGGGCGCGAGAGCGAGCTTTCGTTTTTGCAATACCAGACGAATGAGGCGATTCGCCGCCTGACGCGCGTCGTGCAACGGCTTGGCGAGCGGCATCACCATTTTCGCAGCCGCAAAGGCGACTACTTGCATTTGGCCCGTTGGTTTTCCCGCCTTGAATCGATTGAAGAGGCGCACTGCCTGTCAGCGGTCGTGTTCGGTTGCTTCCATACGAAACATCTCGTCGCCGATTTCGGGGCGACAGACAACATATACCGCGACGTATGGGACGAGCCGCCAGCCGAGTGGGTGACGAAACCGCGCGTCCGCCATTATGGGGAAAAGAAAAAGCCGCAGGCGATTGAAGACAAAGAACGGGAGAAAGAAGAAGCGCGTCTTCGCTATTTGGAAGAAAAAGCGCGCGAGGAAGCCGAGCTGAAGCAATTTGTGACCGACGGGAAAATCGTGCTTGCCGACCTTCCTGAGGTGACCCCATACGTACGGAAAACGCTGCTCGGCTGGATCGCCAAAGCGATGGGGCGCGAGGGGCAAGCAATGAAGACGGAAAACGGGTGGGTTGTCAACGTGGTGAACAAAGAGGGGACGATTTGCCTTCGCGCAGAAGATGGAGAACTCGTAATGCCGAACTACGAAATTCATGTGCTTTCGCGAGGTGAGTGAGGATGGAAACGGCGTTTGACGACAAGGCGAAAGAGGCGCTCGCCGCGCTGTTCGAACAATTTTGGATCATTCGCGACAAAGAGCCGGATTTGTATCAGCTCGTCCGTGAGCGCGAACATGTGTTGAAAAAGTATGTGGAGGAGAAGTTTGGCTATCGGCTCATCGTTCACCGCTATTTTGCCAAGCTCGAGAAAATTCCCGCCGAACCGGAGCCGTGGATGGGCATCGAGTCGTTTCAAGAGCCGCTTGACTATGCGTTGTTTTGCTGTTTGATGGCGTATTTGGAAGGAAAAGCAGTGGAAGAAAAGTTTTTGCTTTCTGACGTATGTGAAGAAATCCGCGCCATGTACCCGGGTGATCTACCGGTCGATTGGACGAACTATTCGCATCGGCGCGCGCTCATCCGCGTGTTGAAAACGGCGGAACAAATCGGACTCGTCCGCCGGATGGATGGGGAGATTGAGGCGTTCGCCCAGCATGTGGAGGAAGAGGCGTTGTACGAAGTGCCAGTGTTGGCTCGTTATTTTATGCGCACGTATCCGAAAGATTTGTTGCAATATGAATCGATCGACGAATTGCTCGCCGAGGAGTGGAAAGCATCACCGCAAGATTATCGGCGCCATCGCCTGTATCGAAAGCTGTTTTTATCCCCGGCGGTGCACCGGACGGAAGGGGACGAGCAAGACTTTTACTACTTGCGCAACTTCCGCCATCGGCTGCGGGATGATATCGAAGCGCATACGCCGTTTCGGTATGAATTGTACAAAAACGCCGCCATGTTGACGCTTCCCGAACGGCAGGCGCCGTACACCGTATTTCCTGATCAGAAAGGAACGTCGGAGGTCATCCTTCATTTTGCCGCCTTGGTGCGCGAGCGGCTTGGGGAATATCCGCCGGATGAATACGGCCGCATACGATTGACGCCTGAACAATTTTCCGCCTGGCTTGCCGATTGCCGGCGCCGCTACGGGGCTGGGTGGGGGAAAACGTACCGCGACATGTCGGCTGCCGAGCTTGTCCGCGAAGTGCTTTCGGCGCTCAACGAATGGCGCATGGCCGATGTGGAGCACGACACCGGAATGATCGTCCTTTATCCCCTCCTCGGGCGGATGTCGGGACGGTATCCGGATGATTTTGACGCGAAAGAGGGAGGAGAACATGGCGAATCCATGGGTGCTTCATCGTGCGGGGCTGATTAATTTTTGGTATTACGACGAGCAGTATTTTCATTTCGCTGACGGTAAGCTGCTCTTGCGGGGAAGCAACGGGGCGGGCAAGTCGGTGACGATGCAAAGCTTGATCCCGGTGCTTTTAGACGGCAAGAAGACGCCCGATCGCCTCGATCCGTTCGGTTCACGGGCGCGGCGCATGGAAGACTACTTGCTTGGGGAAAAAGATGTCGTCAATCGCGATGAGCGGACCGGGTATTTGTTTTTGGAATATAAACGGAAAGAATCCGACCAATACGTCACAACGGGCATCGGCCTGCGCGCGAAGCGGCAAAAAAGCCTCGATTTCTGGGGGTTTGTCCTCTTTGACAACCGCCGCATCGGCTATGACCTTCAGTTGTATAAACAAGAAAAAACAGGTGAAAAAATCCCGCTGACCAAGCGGGAGCTGGCCACAGCGCTCGGCGCGGGCGGGACGGTCGTCGAGACGCAAAAAGACTATATGGAGCTCGTCAATAAGCATGTGTTTCGCTTTGAATCGCTTGAGGCGTTTCAAGAATTGATCGAGCTGCTCATTCAACTGCGCAGCCCGAAGCTGTCCAAAGACTTTAAGCCGACCGTGATTTATGAAATTTTGGAAAGCTCGCTGCCTCCGTTGACCGACGACGAGCTCCGCCATTTATCGGACACGATCGAAAACATGGACCAGGCGAAGCAGCAGCTTGAGCAGCTCGAACGCGACGAGCGGGCGTTGAAGCGTCTTTGCGATCAATACCGCCTTTACAACGAATATATGATCGCCGAAAAGGCGACAGAATACGTAAAAGCGGTCAAGCAAGCCGAACAGCTCGCTGCTGCACAACACCGCCTTCACGATGAAGAAGAGCAGGCGCGAAAGACGCTTGATGAGCTTGATGAGTCCATCACCCGCCTCCGCCGTGAAGAAGACGTGCTGCGTTCACGCGAAATCGACTTGGCTGGCCACGAAGTGTTCCAGCAAGCGGAGAAGTATGAACAGTTGAAATCGGAGAGGGAGCGTCTGCAGGAGCGGTGGGAGCGGCACGAGCAGACGATCGCGGAAAAAGAACGGCTGGAACGCCAACATCGCCGCCGCCTCGATGAATCGGAAGCGCGGCTGGATGACCTTGAACGGAAACTTGAAGACGAGTTGGCGCAGCTGCGAGCGGATGCGGAAGAAGGAGCCTTTTCTTTGCATGAAACGAACGAAGACGATTTTCACCGCCATCGCCAAAAGCAACAAGAGTTTTCGTTTGCCGCTTGGAAACAGGAAGCTGACCGCCATATCGAGCAGCTCGAGGAGTTGGCGCGCCTTTGGCGCAGGCATGACGATGTGAAACGACGCTATGAAGAAGCGAGCACCGAAGCGGGCGAGCGGCGGCGGGAAATGGACGAATGGCGTCATCAGCAACAGAAATGGGAAGAGCTGCTCGAGCAGGAGAAAGAGCGGTTTGAACAAGCCGTGCTTGCCTGGGTCGAGCAAGGAGGAATCGACGTTTCCGAAGCGGACATTCAGGCGTTTTTGCGACAAATGGGCGCCCTCTATGAGCTGTATTCGCTCGATGATCTGAAGCGCCCGTTCGTTCAAGCGTATTACGATGCCGTCGGTAAGAAAAAGGATGAGAAATGGCGGCTCGAACATGACATCCGTCTGTTGGAAGAGAAACGGGCAGAACGTGAGGCCGAACTGCGTCAATGGCGGGAACAACGCGACCCTGAACCCGAACGGGATGAACAAACGACAGCCGCCCGCTTGGCATTGGAACGGGAAGGGATTCCGTTTGTCCCGTTTTATGCCGCGGTCGAATTTGTCGACGATGTGCCTGACGATGTGCGCGAGCGGATCGAATCGGCGCTTTCGCACGCTGGGTTGCTTGACGCCCTCATTGCGGCCCGCGATGTCGACGTCGACTGCGACCGTGTGCTCATCCCGAAACCGGTTCATATGGTGCATACGTTGGCCGATTATTTGCGCCCAGATGCGGATGCCCCTGTGTCGGCGGAGCGGATTGACGAAGTGCTCCGAAGCATCGTGATCACCGATGCGGAACAAGAAGGCGGCATGACGATCGACGAAACAGGACGCTATTCGCTCGGCCTTGTCCGTGGCCATGCGCCGCGGAGAGCGCGGGCGATGTTCATCGGCCGTGCGGCGCGGGAGCGGTGGCGGCTTGAGAACATCGCGGCGCTGGAAGCCGAGATCGCCGCTGTGGGACAAGAGATCGACCGTCTACGTCGTGAGCATCAGGCGGTGGGAGCGGCCATCCAAGCGCTCGCCGACTGGTTGGCGTCCTTCCCGGCGGACCGCGATGTGCGCACCGCGTTTGAGGAAGGGCAAGAAGCCCGCCGCCAAGCGGAAAGCAAAGAGCGGGAATGGAAGCGGCAAGAAGAAAAAGCGGCCCTCCTTGCGCGCGAATGGAAACAAATCAAACAGCAGCTTCGTGACGAATCGGCTGAGCTTGATTTAGCCTTCACCTTGGACGGCTGCGAACAAGCCCAGCTCGCCATGAAATCGTACGTCCGCCATTTGCACGAACTCGAAGTGCTTTACCGCGAAACGCGCCATACCGAGGCCATGATCGCCCAACAGCGCGAGCGGCTCGCGGCGCTGGAAACGGAGATCGACGAAGCGAAAGGCGAACGAAATCGGATTCGGGATGAAAAAGAGCGGATCTCCTTGGAGATCGTTGAGATGGAACGGACGCTCGCACAAATGGGAGCGGATGACATTCGCGCCGAAATCGCCCGCATCCAAGAACGATTGGCGTTTTTGCGCCAAGAAATTCCGCGCCTTGTCAACGAACGGGCGCGCACGGAACAGCAGCTCATGCGCCTGGCCGAAGAACGGGAAAAAGAGGCGCGGCGGGAAGCGTTCGCCCGCGAGCTCGCCGCGATGTGGGAAAAGTCGTTTGCCCGTGAAGCGGCGCTTGGGCTTGTGGATCTTGATCGTTCCCGCTCCCTCCTGGAGCAGGCGAAAGAAGCGAAACAACGGTACGAAGCAGTGTTAAAAGAGACGCGTTCCTCGCTTCTGGCGCGGCTGAACACCGTCTTTTTCCAAGAGTCGTCCAACTTGACCGAATACCGGGCGTCCTTCGAGCCGCTGGAAGAACAAACGAAGCCCGAATGGACCGCCGCTGCCCCAGACGATGAGATGGCCATGAAAGCCGCGGACTGGCGGGAGAAACAAGAACGGCACGTCATTTACCTCGACTACAAAGGCGAGCGCGCCACGCCGTTTGCGGTGCTGGCGGAAGTGGAGCGCGACATCGTCTTGCAGCACGAGTATATGAAAGAACAAGACCGCGAGCTGTATGAGGACGTCATCTTAAAATCAGTCGGCCGCATTTTGCGCAGCCGCATTCAGCGCGCCGAACGGTGGGTGAATGATATGAATAAACTGATGGGCGGCCTCGACACATCATCAGGGCTTGTGCTGTCCATTCAATGGAAGCCGAAAACGGCGGAGACGGAAGCGGAGCTCGATACGAAAGAATTGGTGCGCCTGTTGCGGCTCGATCCGCGGCTGCTTAGAGAGGAAGATTTACAGCGAGTGACGAACCATTTCCGCTCNNAAATCGCCCGCGCCCGCGAATTGCTTGAAGAGCGCGGCCAAGGCAGCACGCTCCATCAAATCATTAAAGAAGTGCTCGACTATCGGAAATGGTTTTCCTTCACTTTGTACTATGAAAAAACAAACGAGCCGAAACGCGAGCTGACGAACCACCGCTTTTACCAATTCAGCGGCGGGGAAAANGCGATGGCGATGTACATTCCCCTTTTCGCCGCGGCGTATTCGCGCTACCAAGAAGCGGGCGATGACGCCCCGTACATCATCTCGCTCGACGAGGCGTTCGCCGGCGTTGACGAAAACAACATCCGCAATCTGTTCGGCCTTGTCGAACAGCTTGGCTTTAACTATATCATGAACTCGCAGGCGCTTTGGGGCGACTACGACACCGTGCCCGCGTTGTCCATTTGCGAACTCGTCCGCCCGCGCAATGCGTCGTTTGTGACCGTCATTCATTACCGTTGGAACGGCCGCGTCAAACAGCTCATGGTCAATGATAAAGAATGGGAGACGATCGAGACGTGAGCACGGCCAAGGAGGCGGCTGCCTTTTTCCGCTCTGAACCGGGCTTCCGCCGTCTGTTTATCGAGATGAAGCACAAGTACGAGTCGCTCGGCCGCGTCGGCGGCGCGGTGTCTTTAGAGGCGTTCACCGATGAAGAGCGGGAGGCGGTGGCCGCCTTTTTCGGCAAAGACGTCTCCCGCGTCTCCCTTATCGCGTTTGAAAAACAGCTCGGACAGACGAGGTTTGCGGGCGTTGGGCTTGTCGAGCTGCTTGAACAGTACTTCGGCGCCCCGCTTGTCTCAAACAAAGAACGGCGCCAGGCGGAGGAAGAGGAACGGGATCGTTTTTTTGCGCGTCTGACCGAGGAGCATCATTGGGTTGAGTCGGTCCGCCCTCAGCGCTTCGTCCAAACGGCGTACGAAACCGACCGCCGCAGCCTGGAGGAGGCCATCCGCCTTGTCAGCGCGGCTCTCGGCCGCCTCCCGCTCCCGTCATACATGCGCCTCCCGCTCTTTGCCCAGCAAGTGGCGGGCGACCCGCATGCGTTCGATTTGTCCACGCTACCGGGGAGATTGTTGCTTTCGGCGTTGCAAGCGACCGTGCCCGGGGATTGGGACATGGCATCTGTAGAGAGCGTCAACGAGTTGCTCCAGTCCGTCGGCTTGCTCCGTGAGGATATCCTGAACTTTGTCACATGCGCCAACATTCTTGCTGAAACCAAGGACGGACCGCATCCTGTTTTCTCCGCTGCCTGGGAGGCGAACACGGCGCTGAACATGCCGCTTAGGGACGTTTTGTCGCTTGTTGGCGCCCATCCCGCCCGCGGCAAGACGGTGTACATTGTGGAAAACGCCGGTGTTTTTTCGACGTTGCTTGACACCCGCGCCCC
>NZ_LDPD01000006.1:72569-72878 GCF_001026865.1 Geobacillus sp. ZGt-1
ACGAACGGGCAAATGAATTTGGCGACGATGAAGCTGCTCGATTTGCTCGCGGCCTCTGGCGCCAAGCTGTATTACTCCGGCGACTTCGACCCAGAAGGATTGGCCATGGCAGAGCGGCTGCTTGAACGGTATGGACAGGCCGTCACGCTCTGGCGCTTTTCCTTGGACGATTATGCGGCCGCCAACCCAGTCGTTGAACTCACACCCGAGCGCCTCGCCAAACTCGCATCCGTCACATCGGAACCATTGCGGCCGGTGAAAGAAGCCATCGGGCGAAAGAAAAAAGCCGGGTATCAAGAGGCGATCATT
>NZ_LDPD01000006.1:74096-79179 GCF_001026865.1 Geobacillus sp. ZGt-1
ACCTATGAGGGATTGAAACCCGTTTGACCTTTATAATATTTTGGCTGTTATCAATGGTTTTTATCGTACCTACGAGGGATTGAAACCGGAGTCGGCCGCTTTCTCCACGCGTTTCCGCCCAGTTTTTGTCGCGCCTATAAGAGGCGAAACCCTCTTCAATGTCACGCCATCGTATGAACGTCTTCCGTTTGAAGAAACCGGATGGCTGCACTTCCCCGATCGACCGCTTCGTTTTGCTTCGGCTGCTCATTCTTGCGCCGCTTGCTTTGCAGGAAGCCGCTTTTTTGTTTCGCACATGGAGAACGTTTTGGCATCTGCTTTTTTTGTATGGCCCCATTGATCCACCAGGCATGGTTGTTCACCGCCTTTCTTTGCCGCTGCTGCATTTCCTCAGTCCGATGCGATATACTTGACATGGGAACAATCACGCTTCTTTCTCGTTCACCGTCGTGTCGGCGGACATGCTGCGTTGGCGTTGGACGGTTTGAAAGAAGGCGGAGAAAAGCGACAGGGGTGGGATGGATGCGCCGCAAACTTCGCGATCTTGGTTTTTCCATCGGCACGCTTCCGACAGGGGAGCGCAATCAAGTCACCGATGTGCCTGGGGTGCGGGTCGGTCATGTGACGATTCGGGAAGATATGAATGAGCGGACAGTGATCCGCACTGGGGTGACGGCGGTGTTGCCGCATGGGGGCAACTGGTTTTTGGAGAAGGTGCCCGCGGCTTGTTTTGTTTTGAACGGTTTTGGGAAAACGGTCGGGTTGGTGCAGGTCGAGGAACTTGGGTTGATCGAGTCGCCGATTATGCTGACCAATACGTTCAGTGTCGGCGCTGTCTGGCAAGGGACGCTTGAGTATATGCTTGCGATGACGCCGGAGATCGGAGATACGACCGGGTCGGCCAACATTGTCGTCGGGGAATGCAATGACAGCTATTTGAATACGGCGCGGGCGCTTTCGGTGACGAAGGAGCATGCGAAAGAGGCGATTGCCGCGGCGCGGGTGGAGATGGAAGAAGGAGAGGTCGGGGCAGGAACGGGGATGATGTGTTTCGGTTGGAAAGGGGGCGTTGGCAGCTCGTCGCGGGTCGTGAGCAGGGGATATACGGTCGGGGCGCTGGTCGTGAGCAATTTCGGGCGGCGTGAAGAGCTGCGGTTTGTGCCGTATGTGCCGCCGTCGTTTGATGAACGGGATGTGCCGGCTGGTTCGATTATGATGATCGTCGCGACCGATGCGCCGCTTGATGCGCGGCAGTTGAAGCGGCTGGCGAAGCGGGCGGCGGTGGGGCTGGCGCGGACGGGAAGCCACGTTCATCATGGCAGCGGCGACATCGTCATCGCCTTTTCGACGGCATACACGGTTCCGCATTTTGTGGATTCAGCGCATCAGGCGCTGCCGCCGCTTGTCCGCGATGATGCGCCGCTCATGAACGAGTTGTTTCAGGCGGCTGTTGAGGCGACAGAGGAAGCGATTTGGAATTCATTGACGATGGCGGAGACGACGACCGGGCGAAATGGACGCGTCGGGGAAGCGATTCCGTATTCGTTGCTTCGATGGATCAAATGGACGGAGAAATGAAACGATGAGAGGAAACGGCCCGAAAGGAATGGTTCTTCGGGCCGTTTCGTTTTTTCTGCCGCGCCTCTTGCCGCTGTGGTTGTCAGTACCGACTATGGAGACGATGTGTCCAAGCGGCGATCTTCTCTTTCATTTCCTCGCGCCATGCACGGTCATGCGTCGCATACCCGACCAATGCGCCGGTGGCGATCAACAAGAGACCAGATAAGACGAAAATGGAGGAAATGGAAAAGAACCCTGCGATCGCGCCTGCGGCGGTCGGGCCAGTCAAGTTGCCGAGGAAGCGGCTGCTTGCCGTGACGCCGAACACCCGCCCTTGAATGCGGCGCGGGCTTTGCGCGTTGATGAGCGCTTGAATAGACGGCCATACGCCGCCAACAACAAGCCCTTGCAAGAAGCGCCACACGTACAGCTCATAAATGTTGTCCGTCCATACTTGCGGCAAGGCGAACAAGCCGGACAGCACAAGCAGTATCGGTAATGTTTTCTCCTGCCCGATTCGGTCGCCGAGTTTCCCTAAGTACGGTGCGCCGATGATCGTCGCGATGCCGGTGATCGACGAGGCGAGGCCGGATAGAAAGGCGAGATTGCTAGAATGGCCGATGAGCGATTGGACAAAAATCGTCATCATCGAGTTGACGCCAAGAACCGCAATTTGCACGAGAAACGTGGCGATAAATAAGACGATGAGCGGCCGGTGTCTGAATACTTCTTTGAAGCTGGCCTTGTTTTCTTTTGTCTGCGGCACGACGGGATCTTTTTCGAGCCAAAAAATGACCGGCAAGAGCGTCAGTAAAATGCAAAGCCCGGTCACGAGAAACACCGGGCGGAAGCCGAACAGGTCGGATAAGGCGCCGCCGATGAGCGGCCCGATGATGTTGCCGGCGATGCTTCCCGTCTGCAGCGTCCCGAGCGCCTCGCCGCTATGGTCTCTCGGCACAACGCGGGCCAAGTATGAAAACGAGACAGTGATAAATCCAGAGAAAAAGCCGACAAGAAATCGGAGAGCAAGCAGCGCCATCGGTGAGGCGGCGAACGCCATGCATCCGGTGATCAAGCCCATGCCGATCCCCGCGCGGATGAGGTTGGCGCGCTGGCCGTACTTATCGGCGAATACCCCCCAAATCGGCGCCATGACAGCGGCTGATAGGAACGTGACGGAAAACACAAGTCCTGTCCAGATGCTCAAGGCGTGGTGCTCAGTGACGCCCATTTGCCATAAAAAGAGCGACAAAAAGGGAATGACCATCGTCATCCCGGCAGAAACCATGAAATTGCACAGCCAAAGAACGCGGACGCTTCGCTTCCAGTTCATAGGAGGTCATCTCCTGTATTATTTCGTTTCTCTAATGATTTTACCACGATGGAAAAACAAAGGAAACGATTTTGCTTCCGAACGGGGGAAAGCGAGAGTCAGGCCGTGCGACGGTGGGNAGCGGTGTCATTTCCCTGAACAAACACCATCCCCCTTGCCTGCCCGGCAAGGGGGTCATCTATGTCAAAGGGGGAGGGGATTAGGCGTTATTGGCTTGGGCTTCTTTCCACTTGGCTAACTCACGTTCGACTTCTTCATCAAATGGCACGGGGGACAACGCAGCATTCGTACCGAACCGGGCGGCGGCCGCTTCGGCTTCTAAGGCGATGACGCGCTCTTCCATGCGGGCGAAGCCGCGCAGCGCCTCATCGGCGGAAAACGAAGCGAGCGCCGTGTCGATTTGTTTCAACGCTTGAGCGGCGTTCACCCGCGCCGCGAGCTCGAGCTGCTTGGCGGCGAGTCCGTCGTACCGTTCGCGTAGTTGGTTCAAGCGATTGGCGACCTCAACTGTTTTCGCTTTGATGGCGTCGTATTGTTGTTTGTACGCCTCCAGCTTTTTCTCGTACAACAGTTTATCACGCAGCGCCAGTTTGGCGACCGATTCTTCGTTGCGCTCGAGCGCCAGTTTCGCTTGGCGGCTTCGTTTCTCAATGGTCGCTTCGGCTTGGGCGATGAGCGTCTCATAGCGCCGCTCGGCGACCCATTGTTGGGCGAGCGCTTGGCGGCCTTGTTCGAGTTGTTGCTCAAGCTGGCGCAAATATTGTTTCGTCATGGCAACGGGGTCTTCCCAGCGGTCAATTTGTTCATTCGCCTCAGCGAGAATAATCGTTTTGATCCGGCGAAAAATGCCCATGTTGTTTGGCCTCCTTTTGTATTGTTTTTTCCCATTCATCCAACCAATCGACGGGAACGGACGGCAGTGCTGGCGCCCATGCTTCGGCAATTGCCGTTTTTCGCGCTTGACGGCGCCCTAAGGTGTACACGGCGGCCAGCGCCAGCAAGATCAGCACCCATTTCGGCAAGATCGCAGCAACGCCTAAAGCGACAAGCGCCCAACCGATCCAGCGCTTCGACCGCGCCGCGGCGAGCCATATCGCCCCCGCGCCCACGAGCAAAAACGGAATGAGCCACCACATGAACAAACCTGCCATCATCCAGCCTTCGCGCGATCCCATGCCGAACTCTCGATGGTGATGTCCGAATCCATCGTGCACGCCGGGAAATGGAACGCCTGGACGGCCGTGCGCCATCACTTCATGCGGCGTCAGAACATGAAACGCGCTCCATCCAACGAGAGCAGCGAGCGCGATGAATAGGAACGTTTGTGCCTTTTTCACATCGTCACCTCCTTTTTTCGGCAGTGGACTGGCTTACGGTTTGTATTGTAGAGGGGGAAGGAGAAAATTAGGTGAAAAGCGAACATTTTTTTGAAGGATTTTTGAGTATATCATGAATAGGGGATCCGCCGCGAGATGGACGATGATTTTGACGGGCATCTGTTTTTTCTGACATTGTGGGGACGAAGGAGGGGAAGACGTGGTTCGGTCGTATGGGCTTGATGTTGGCGGCGCTTTGTTTGTGTTCTTGTTTTCCTTTTTGTTTCCGACGTTTGATGTCGGATATTATGCGTACGGCTCGTTTCTCGGATTCGCCATCGGCTCGTTGATCGTCGGCTTGGCGAGAATTCGATGGAATCCGCATGCGCGGTTGGGTGGCGCTCTAATCGGTTTGTTCCTCATCATCGCGATCTCTGTCATCATCATCCGCCTGTTTCCCATCGAAATCCGAGATGTCGGAGACTTGGTCATGCCCTATGTCAATGCCATCGTGAATGCGTGTTTTTGTTGCAACTTGTTCTAGGGGCTGTATAATTTCACCGTATGTTTCTAAAATCTTTCCCGATTTTTTATCGACTAGGCTAAAGGATTTTTTATCTTGCTTTTCAGAATAACGTTTTGGCCAACACGACTAGCGATGGCAATCTTTTTTGACCATCGTTAGTCGTTCCGTATCATGTTAGACGTAGATGCTCTCATCCATGTCCATATCCGTCAAGTTCAGCGTTAAAAATCGCTCTATCCATACATAGTGTTTGTGCCATGGGATGAAGAAAAGAATATTTCTTATTTTAGGCATGGGACTGACTCAAAAGGAAATTCATTTGATATCAGAACGAAAAAATCCTCCCGA
>NZ_LDPD01000006.1:79203-86320 GCF_001026865.1 Geobacillus sp. ZGt-1
TGAGGTGAAAAATAAAGCTTCTGAAGCATATTATGCCTCAGAAGCTTGTTCGACGGCTGTTGCAAATCGCCGGCGATGTTGCATCGTAAAATACGCCATCGTTCCAACCATCATGGCGACGATAAACAGCAGCAACTTACCGATGTTTTCCCACATAAATGAGAAATCGCCGCTTGAGATGACCGCTTTGAATCCGAAAACAGAATAGGTCATTGGGAGCCATGCGTTAAAATGCTGCAACGAACGCGGAATGAGCTCGAGCGGGAACGTTCCGGCGCTTGTTGTTAATTGCAAAATTAATACGACAATCCCAATAAACCGTCCCGGATCCCCGAAGGNTGTGACGAGAAATTGAATGACAGATAAAAAGGCAATGCTTGTGACGACGCTAAACAAGATAAAGAACGGAACGCTTTTCACTTGTAAGTCAAGTCCGTAAAGCAATACGCTATCGGCCAGAAGCGCTTGAAAAATCCCAACCCCAATGAGCACACCAAATTTTGCAAAAAACCAATGAAATGGCGAACGTGGAACCGCTGCTGGTTCGCGAAGCGGGAAGACAATCGAGAGTAAAAGCGCCCCAACAAACAAGCCTAACGACAAGAAATATGGTGTAAATCCTGTTCCGTAGTTTGGCACTTCATTCACTTTTTCATTTTTTACTTTCACCGGTTCTGCAAACATGTCGTATACGTCTTTATTTGCTTTTACGTCGCTTGCTTTTTTGGCCCCTTCTTTTAACTGATCCGCTAGTTCTTCCGAGCCGTCTGTCAGTCGATTCATCCCATTTTGCAAATGCCTTGTCCCACTCGTTAATTCATTCATTCCGCTTGCTAGTTGCTGCGAACCATTCGCCAATTGATGGGCGCCGTCTTGCAGCCGATCAGCTCCTTGAGCAAGCACTTGCAGACCAGAGGTCAGTGTTTGGCCGCCATTCGCGAGTTTGTCAGCTCCTTGTTCCGCTTCTTTCATTTTTTCGTGCAACGTGTTCATGCCTGCGACAAGCTTTTCTTGGCCGTTCAAGAGTGCATTGGCGCCATTGACAAGCTGCTGTTGTCCAGAAAGCAGTTCGTCGACCCCGCGGTCGAGAGCAATATGCCCTTCATGCAGCTGTTTCGCCCCGCTGTTTAACGACGCTGCTCCTGATTGTAATGCTTTGGCTCCATCGTTTAACTGCGCAATGCCGTTTTCGACTTGTTTGCTTCCGAATGATAATTTCTCAACATTTTCCTTTAGCCGCTCATACACCGCCTTTTGTGTCGGATCGGGGGTTTGAGCAATGAGTGCATCAAGCTGCGCCGCTAACTGTTCAAGCCCGCCTGTTACTTGGGTCGCCCCTGTTTGAACCCGAGCCGCCCCTTGTTGCCATTGCGCAAGCGATGATGCTAGCTTTTCGGCTCCCCCGCTTAATTGTTCCGAACCTTGCAAAAGCTGCGGCATGCGGGCATCGAGTGTTTGCATTCCTTCATATACGCGTTTTGCACCGGAAGCAAGATTTGCGGTTCCCTCTTGCGCCTGTTTTGCTCCGTCAAGCAGCTGCCCTTGCCCGTCGGCCATGTGTTTCATCCCGTTGTCAAGCATTTGAACCCCTGCTTGAACTTGCGTGGAACCATTGACTGCTTGATTCAATCCGTCAGTAAAGGCCATGGATTTTTCGGCAAGTGTCGCTAAATGATGATGCAAATCTTTGGATCCATCCTCCGCTTTTTTCATTCCATCATACAGTTTGTTTGTTCCATTTTTTGCCTCGCCGAGACCATCATGTAATTGTTTGGCTCCATCGCTCGCTTTTGTTAACCCGTCTGCTAATGTTTGAATGTTTTCAAACATATTTTCTGCGTACGTTTCCGTTAACGTTTTGGCTACTTCTGTTTTGATTTTTTCAACCGCTGTTCCGCCAATTTGGGCTGATAAAAAGTTAAATCCTTCATTGGGCTTGTAAATAAGTTGAAGTTTTTTCGGGTGATCGTCTTGCAACGTCGTCGCATTTTGTGAAAAATCTTCAGGGATTTGAATGAGCATATAGTACTTTTGTTCTTTTAATCCTTTTTCCCCTTCATGTTCGTTTACAAAATGCCAGTTAAACTGTTTTTTTTCTTTTAACTTTTCAACAAGATCATCGCCGAGATGAAACGCTTTCCCCTCAAACGTTGTCCCCTTGTCTTTGTTTACCACGGCGACAGGAAGTTCGTCCAAATGATCGTATGGATCCCAAAACGCCCATAAAAACATGCCGCTGTATAGAAGCGGAATAAATAAGACAGCTATAATCGGAATCAGTGTTTTCCGATTGGATGCAACTGCTTTCCATTCCTGCATCCATAATTGAAATGCACGCACATGCGGAACCTCCTTTTTAATAATATTGACCGATTTGTCCATTTAGTCATTTTTTGTAAAAAAGAGAAGGATGGTCATGGAGACAATCCTTTTTACCGATATCAGCCGAACCGTTGGGCAATCTTTTGTTGAAACAATGGTTCGCGTTCCTTCCCCCAATCAACGTTTAAAGTCATGTGCCATTCACTCTGATGAGTTGTTGCATCAATCATTTGTTTCTTTTTATCTAACAGGGGCGTTCATCTTTTTGACCAAATGGACGTTTCGGTCATTTCGTTTTATATCTTATCATAAACAATACCTGCATGCAATAAGCAGAAATGATTCATTCATGTTTGAAGTGCGATAAAATATAAAGCCCATCGTTCATCTATAAAATTTCCGATTTTCCGTTTTCATCTTCCATACAAGCTGAGTGTGAAACGTGGCGAGTAGCCAGCTGAATGCAAAATCAATTTCATCATGTTCAAAAAGAAGGCGCGCCTTGCCGCCTATCAATGACAGCGCGCCGCAAGATCTAAAAGGCTGGTGATTTAGTACAAAATGCTGCTAGTTCCATCTATTTCCCAATTAGAAAAACCTTGCGAAATCATCCTTCTTTTTTGGCGAAATGCCGCTGATTTGCTCGTGACAGCCGTTTTTCACCGGCCTTCTAAGCAGGCAGACGGACAAGAAACTCCGACCCTTGCCCGAGTTGGCTTTGGACGTGGATCGCGCCGCCGTGGGCGTCGACGATCCATTTGGCGATCGACAGCCCGAGGCCGTGGCCGCCTTGTTGGCGCGAGCGCGCTTTGTCGACGCGGTAAAAGCGGTCGAAAATGCGGCCGATGTCTTCCGGCGGGATGCCGATGCCGGTGTCTTTGACGGAAAGGAACACGTGCTTTGGCTCGGTGCGGATCGACAGCGTCACCTCGCCGCCTTCGGGGGTGTATTTGATCGCGTTGTCGAGCAAAATGTACAACAGCTGCGTCAATTTGTCCGGGTCAGCGGTGACGAGCGCTTGCTCGGGAGCGTGAAAATGCATCGTAATCTGTTTTTTCGCCGCCAGTTCCGACATGAGCTGGAACGTGCGCTCGGCGTGCGGGCGGAAATCGAACGTTTGTTTTGAAAGCTCCAGCGCGGCGTGTTTCGCATCCGCGCGGGCGAGCGTCAACAAGTCGTTCATCAGTTTCGTGATTCGCTTCAATTCGTCACGCAGGCGGTCGAGCAGGCGGCGGGCAAAGTCGTTTTTCATCACATCTTCCTCAAGCGAAAGCGCCTCGACGGACGAGAAGACGACGCTGAGCGGCGTCCGCAGCTCATGAGAGGCGTCGGCGACGAACTGGCGCTGCCGCTCGTACGCCTCTTCAATCGGTGCGAGCGCACGCTTGGACATAAAGAAGCTGAGCGCGACGCCGACGGCGAGAAACAAAACGGCCAAGCCGATGAGCACAATGAGCAGCCAATGGAACACGCCGAAAAACGACGTGACGTCCATGCCGATATACAGCATGCCCACGAAATCGCCGTGGATGACGAGCGGACGGGCGGCGGCGAGCACGCGCCAGTCGCGGGCCGCTTCGCGCGCGAGGCCGGGCATATGTTCCGGCAAAGAGACGCTCATGTAGACGGGAGCGCGCTCATTTGCCTTGAGATGGGACAAGGCGTTTAAAAAATACGGACGCAGGCGCGGGTGGACTTCATCCCCGGCGAGCAGGCCCCCGTCCGGGCCGATGACGTAAAAAAAGAGTTGGTCTTCGCTTAACAAAATGACATTTTCATCATCAAACAAGTCGAAATTGCTTTGCTTGAGCAGCACTTGTTCGATCGTATTCGCCTCTTGCTCGGCGAGGCGGCTGATGCGCCGCTCTTGGTCAGAGGTAGCGATCCAGTAAAACAAGGCCGCGGCGATCATGACAAACAAGGCGAGAAACAACGTGAAAATGCCGCTGTAGAGCGCCGTCAGCCGCCAATGGGCGCGGCGGAACAAGTCGGCGCTTCCTAGGCGGCGCAGCCAGTCGCGCCATTCCCTCCAGTTATTTTTCAATTTTATACCCCACTCCTCGAACGGTTTGGATGACATCGTCTTTCAACTTTTTGCGCAATAGCTTGATTGTCGCGTCGATCGTTTTCATTGACACATCGGCATCCCATCCCCAGACGCGGTCCAATATCGTTTCGCGCGGCACGACTTGCCCTTGGTTTTGCACGAGCAAATCGAGAAGCTGAAACTCGCGTGGAGTGAGGAAAATCTCTTCATCGCCGCGATGGAGCGTATGGCTTGTCCGGTTCAATGTGAAGCCGTGAAACGTCACTTTTTCCTCTTGGAGCGGGACGAACGTGCGCCGGGCGAGCGCTTTTAAGCGCGCGACGAGCTCATCGATTTCAAACGGCTTGACCAAATAGTCATCCGCCCCGGCTTCAAGCCCGGTGACGCGGTCTTGCACCGCGTCTTTCGCCGTCAGCATCAAAATCGCGCCCGTGTAGCCGTTTTGCCGCAGGCGGCGGCACACATCGACCCCATCGCCGTTTGGAAGCATCCAATCGAGCACGACGACATCGTAAAACTCCGCCATGGCGTAATCGTACGCATCTTCCCCTTCCTGCACCCAATCAATATGGTCGATGCCTTTCTTTTTCAATAAATGAACGATCAGCTCCCCTAGGTGAAGATCGTCCTCGGCCAGCAAAATTTTCATCGCCATTCCTCCCGTTCTGTCTCTCTTCCTTCTTATCATATCAAATCGTTCGTGAAAAAACGGTGAAAACGCAGCCGATTCGCCGCGCAGAAGGCCGTTCTCTCAAAAAGAATTTTCACCATTTTTTCACCTTCCTTGGCTATCATGATGGACGAAGAGGAAAAGGAGGAAAACGGCGATGAGGAAAATGAGGAATTTGCATCTTTGGATTGGGCTGATCAGTTCGATCTTTTTGCTTGTTGAGGCGGTGACGGGGCTCCTTCTATCCGAGCCGTGGCTCATTGGCCAGGCGGAGCGCGGCGAGATGCACCGCGCCGCGCAGGAAGGAATGAACGCGTTCGGGGCGGGGCAGACGTCGGGAGCGGGGGCATCTACGGCCCCGATGGCACCGCGCGCCGAGGGAGGCGGATCGTCGCTCATGATGTTCGTCCGCCAGCTGCACGAAGGGAGAATCGGTTCGCTTGACATCCGCTGGGCGGTTGATGTCGCGGCGGTGGCGATGATCATTTTGACCGCGACGGGGATTTTCCTGTCGATCCGCACGCTCGCAGCGGGACGGAGGCGGAAGCAGAAGCGGATGACGCCAGCGCCGGAGACGACATAACGTACGCAGGAAGGGATGAAACGATGCATCAGAACAACCGGAAGAAACAGCGACGCTGGTCTTCTCTTTATGCAAGGCCGATCGATGTCGGTGGCATCGTCGTATTTCGCCCGCCATTTCACTGCTTGGCGGCCATTCGCACAAAAATGCCGCATATGCGATTAGGGATCATGAAGGAGCATTCCCGTTAGGAACATTTCTAGAGGGAGGAGATGACCCATGGACATGATGCCATTTGAACCAACCCCAACGCCAGAACCGAAACGCCGCGGCCGCTTCGTATCGTGGCTCGCCGCTTCCGTCGCGGGGGCGGTGATCGGGAGCGCGGCGACGTGGTATGTGGCGCCGAAATGGATGCATGAAGAAACGAATTCCCAAACGGAAACAGCGGAAACGACCGCAAAAAGCGAGGCGCTGCCATTGCAGCCGACGGGGAACGTCAACACGAACATGATCGCCGCCATTAATAAAGTGGCCGATGCGGTCGTCGGCGTCGTCAACATTCAAAAGCAAGTCGACTTTTTCTCCGAACAAGCGCAAGATACGGAAGCGGGGACGGGGTCGGGTGTGATTTTCAAAAAAGACGGCGATGCGGCCTACATTGTGACGAACAACCATGTCATTGAAGGGGCAAACAAAGTCGAAGTGGCGCTCGCGAACGGGAAAAAAGTGAACGCCGAGATCGTCGGCGCGGATGCCCTCACCGACCTCGCCGTCTTGAAAATCCCCGCTGAAGGGGTGACGAACGTGGCGAGTTTCGGCGACTCGTCGAAGGTGAAAATCGGCGAGCCTGTCGCGGCGATCGGCAACCCGCTCGGCCTTGATTTGTCGCGGACGGTCACCGAAGGGATCGTCAGCGGCAAACGGACGATGCCCGTCTCAACGTCAGCGGGAGATTGGGAAATCGACGTCATCCAAACGGACGCCGCCATCAACCCGGGCAACAGCGGCGGAGCGCTCATTAACAGCGCGGGGCAGGTGATCGGCATCAACAGCATGAAAATCGCGGAAACGGGCGTCGAAGGGCTCGGCTTTGCCATCCCGAGCGAAAACGTCAAACCGATCGTCGAGCAGCTGATGAAAGATGGGAAAATCAAACGCCCGTACCTTGGCGTCCAGCTTGTCGATGTGGCGGATTTGTCCGATGACGTCCGCACGAATGAATTGAAATTGCCGTCGAACATCACAAGCGGGGCGGCCGTCACGTCCGTCGAACCGTTCTCCCCAGCCGCCGAGGCCGGATTGAAATCGAAAGACGTCATCACGGCGATCAACGGGGAGAAAATCGACAGCGTCAGCGCGTTGCGCAAATATTTGTATACGAAAACAGCGGTCGGTGATCGCATCAAACTGACGATCTATCGCGACGGGTTTGAGACGACCGTATCGGTTACCTTAAAAGCGAGAGACAGCAGCCAGTCATAAGAAGACATCGCCTCTTTTCCAGCGAATCGGCGGGGAAGGGGCGATTTTTTGTGGATCCAACAAAAGCGGG
>NZ_LDPD01000006.1:87701-91730 GCF_001026865.1 Geobacillus sp. ZGt-1
ATGAGCAATTTTTGCTCTCCACCCGGGCATGAAAATCCCCCTTTTCTTCCCATAATGAAGAATAGGCGCAAACAGTTCAACAGGACGTTATGCTTAATGGTGGCTTAGACCCTGTACGGAAAAGTGTTTGAATCCACTGGGTGCACCACCCATTGTCCGCCCTTTCCTGTGATAGAGGAAAGGTGACGACGAACGGAAAACTGCCGCATTTCTCCCGTGGATTCGCTGTTTGCGCACTCGATCATCGAAAAGGAGCATTCCCGTTAAACATTTCTAGAGGGAGGATTTTCATCATGGATGTCATCTATCCTCGCTGCGCAGGATTGGATGTTCATGCCGAAACCATCGTCGCCTGCGCGCTATGGGAAGAAGATGGACACATTCAAAAGGACATTCAAACCTTCTCCACGTTCTCGAAAGGACTTGGCGACCTGCTCGAGTGGCTCGAAGACCATGGGGTCACCCATGTCGCCATGGAATCCACCGGCGTGTATTGGAAACCGGTCTTTGCCTTCCTCGAGGGCTATGTCGACTTGACTTTGGCCAATCCGCAGCGGATCAAAAATGTCCCGGGAAGAAAAACCGATGTCTCTGACGCCGAGTGGATCGCCAAGCTGCTCCGTCATGGACTCATTGAAAAAAGTTTCGTCCCCCCAGCGCCGATTCGTGAACTGCGGGATTTTACCCGCCTCCGCAAAAAGTGGGTCGGACAGTTGAGTTCAGAGAAAAACCGGATTCAAAAAGTGCTGGAGTCTTCCAATGTCAAACTGGGCTCCGTCCTCTCGGATCTCTTCGGCGTTTCCGGACGAAACATCCTTGCCCGGCTGCTCGAGAAGGGATACGTGGACAAGGACGAGCTGGATCAATGCCTGCGCGGAAGGCTCAAAAAGAAAAAGCAAGCGGTGTACGATTCGCTGCTCGGCACCTTGACCGAACACGAGCTCCGTCTCCTTCGCCTCTTGTGGAAACACGTTGAGGAATTGGAGCAGTTAATCGAAGAAGTCGACCAGCACATCGACCGCCTGCTCGAGCCGTATCGCGAGGAAGTCGAATTGCTGATGACCATGCCCGGAGTGAAAAAACAAACCGCCGCCGTCATCATAGCCGAGATGGGAACCGACATGAGCGTCTTTGAAACGCCGGAACGGGCGGCTTCATGGACTGGATTGTCCCCCGGCAACCATGAAAGCGCCGGAAAGCGAAAGAGCACGCGCACGACAAAAGGCAATCCCCATCTCCGATCGGCGTTATGCGAGGCGGCATGCAAAATTCTTGACGGTACCCATGGAAAGGACTTTGGGTGAAAGGGGCAATGGGAGAGGATTATACATCAGCACAGTCATACGCTAGAGCACAAATCGGTGAGCCGTATAGTTTAACAGCCACAAAAGGTCAATCATCAAAATGGTATTGCTCGTTGCTCGTGTGGAAAGCGTGGGAGAATCGAGGATTTGATTTGGATGACGATGGAGGCATCATCGTGACCCCGTCTGACTTGGATCAAGACTCTGAGACAATAACCTATGCTAGCAGCAACTAAAAGAGCGGACGGAGGATATTTCAATGTGTGTGTAGAAGGGTATACCATCCAAATAACGGTTATGCCCTTCTATTTTTATCCGTTCATCCCCGCAACTTGAAAACATTACGGAGGGAAAAACGTGGATTTACTGACTTTGAGGGTGTAAGCAAAGCGTGTTGTGAATTTGAGCAGTTGCTTCATCATAGAGGGGGTGCAAATCTTTCTGCAAGGAAGGAAACGTTCTCGATTTCATAGAATATTACAACCACCATGGATGGAAGGGGATTCAACATGGGCCCAAGTGCACCGCTATGGATGTCAATGTTGTACTACCTCATGTGCACCGCGACGTTGCTCGCCGGTGTGGCGATGCTGGTGAAAGGAACGGTTCGCCGCTTGTATTCGCTCGTTGCAGTGATCGCAGTGCCGCTCTTTTTTCTGAACAATTTTCACACCATCGCCAGGGTCGGCGTCGATCCGTTCGCCTACTGGCAGCAATCCCTCATCGAAGGACAATGGTGGGCGTGGCTGTCGCTTGCGTTGTTCCTTTACATCGTATGGTACTGGGGATTGCTTGTCCAGCGCATAGGAGGTAAAAAGGAAGGGCAGGCTTGGTGGAAGCGGCAGAGATGGATATGGGTTGTGCTGGCGGCAGCCGCGCCTGTCATCGTATATTGGGTGCAGAACATTGACAATTCCGTTGTCTCCTCGGTGCGGACGTACGAACCGTCCAACGCTCATTTGCCGCACGGTCCGTCAGCGCGTATTTTCTTTTTGTATTCTCACCCGTTGGAGCGGGAGTCATATATCGTGGAGGCGGACGAACATCATGTGCGCAAAGTGGTGACGCTGAAAGCAGTTGGAATCTCTCACCTTTTGCCCGCTTCTTCAACAAAGGAACTGTTGTTGTGGTCCGATTATACAGGAAAGTATGTGTATCGACTAAATCCAGACACATGGACGGTTGTCGATCAAAAGCGGTCTCCAGCCCTCTTTCCTTTGCCTCATTGGAGGGAGAGTGGGATATTCGTTCGCTGAACCAAGATGTAAAAACCAATAAACTAGAAGTAAGAAAAGAGGGAAAATTGTTATTTTCTAAACGATTCCCTCCCTACGTTCTTCAAGTTTTGCACGTAGCGCCGTATTTCTATGTGTTCGCCGATGTGATTGAAAAGGAACAAGGCGTATTGTATGTGATCGATCAACGCGGTGAGGTCGTGAAAGAAATTCCGTTGCTCACTTCCTCCGCCCGATCGATGGCGGCTTTCCGCAACTACCTTGTCATCGCCACGAAACCTCGTCTCACAATCATTGATCCGCATTCATGGCGAGTGACATATTGGGACATGGGGCAAGAGGAAACACGATTCGATCAGCTCCAAGTGAAAGGAGACGCGCTGTGGGTGAGCTATGTCCAGAGGGAAAAGTCGGGGTGGATTGCTTTGAACGATCAGTTCAAGCTGATCGAAAAGCATGAACTGCCTTCTGTGTACTGGGAAGCACGGTTTCACGGCGATTATGTGTATATATTGTTCGAGCCGCAGGAGGGGAACAAGGCGGACAATGCAGGAGAAATGAACATCTTCCAGCTGCGTACGGCCCAACTTGCCGCCAAGTTTACTGTGCCGAAACAAAAGCACAACTTGCAGACATTTTACGTGATGGATGAAATACAATGATAGTGCAGGAGATGACGGCAAGGGGGGAGAGGGACATACAATTCCGAGACTATGAAGAATTTTGGCCGTTCTATTTGACCCAGCATCGCAAACGAGCGACGCGGCGCTGGCATTTTGTCGGAACGAGCTTTGTCTTTTTGTTCATCATCATCGCGGCTGTAACGGGAAACGCATGGTGGCTGCTTGGCGCGCCGATTGCCGCCTACACGCTCGCTTGGTTCAGCCACTTTTTCATCGAAGGAAACAAACCCGCCACCTTCGGCCATCCGCTTTGGTCGCTTCGAGCTGATTTTCACATGTACGGGCTGATGCTTGCGGGACGCTTGGGGCGTGAGCTTGAGCGGATTGGGCTTTCAGAGGATCGGGATGTCAGCCAAAATGGATAAGAATCACGTTGAGAGGCCTTTCTCCCGACTGATTTCTTCTATCAGTGATTGTCGTCGATCCTCAAGGCTTTTGAGGGATCGAAGGACGACGACAATCCGGGATGAAATATCAGGGAGAAAGGCCCTTGTCCCCGCATTACTTCTTCATTTGTTCAATCTTTTCAAGCGGCAGCCCGGTCAGTTCATGAATCGTGTCGGCATCATATCCTTTTGCCAACATTCGTTTCGCAACATCCATCTTTGCTTTTTCCATTCCTTTCTCCATTCCTTTCTCCATGCCTTTCTGCTCGTATGAAACGATGAGTTCCATGACTTTGGCAGCCTCCTTCTCCTCCATTGTATTCACCTCATTTCGCAGTCGGATTTCTTCTTCATCCGATAACCGCAAATATGTTTCGAAAAAGCCGAACAACAGACGCTGTTTCGCCTCATCGAGCTCGAG
>NZ_LDPD01000006.1:91830-95949 GCF_001026865.1 Geobacillus sp. ZGt-1
CGGATGTACTCGCGCCACGGGAGTTTGCGCAATTCGATGGCCAAAAAACGGAAATCGAGAACAGCCCAAAACGGAAACTCCACAGTGAAAGAGGAAGGTTCATTACGGATGGCGTCATAGCTGAAGATAGCGATCGGAAGAATACGGCGGCGGTGTTTTTGAAATAAACGGCTGAAATAAATGAACATTCGCTCCGAAAAAGCGGGTTGGATGTAGCTTTGGTGTTCGATGTGGACAATGATCAGTCCATCTTCCCCTTTTAGCTTTGTCTCGATCAATAGATCGACTCGATGTTTTTCCCCTGCAGTAACATCAGTCAACACTTCTTCTGATAAAAAGGAAAGATGGTTAAAGTCAACATGCTCGTATACGCGCGGGAAGAAGAGGAGAACGAATTCTTCAAAAAACGTGCTTAACAACTCTTTAAACAGGCGATCATGGTCAATGCGCGTTTCTGACATGGTCTCCCTCCCTATTTATTTTTAGACTCCCATTATTTTATTCGATCCATGCAAGGCAAAATCCTGCCTGATCACAGCTTTTTCACAGAAGTTTTTTGTTCGAAGACAGGAAATAAGAGAAATGCTGTCGAATTTTGATGCTGATGGAAAAATGATGAAACCAACTGATGCTTCGGCCGTATGAATCATTGACGGGAAAGGAGGGGAGGGGGATGTGGTTCGGTCATCCGCCTGAAGTCGTATACGGAGCGGTGTTGGTGGTCAGTGCGCTGCTGACGGTGTTGTATTTTTTCTTCAGCGACGTGCTTGACGGCCTGTTCGATGTAGCCGATCATCCGCTGTTCAGCCCGCAGCTAGTTTTATCGTTTTTCATTGTTGGCAGCGCGGTCGGATTGCTGGCGGAATGGTACACAGACTGGGCATCGAGCTTGGTTCTGTGGCTTGCCATCGGTGTGGCGCTTGTTGCTGTGTTGCTGTTGCACTTTTTCGTTTTTTTGCCGCTCCGCTCGGCCGAGGCGTCGCTTGGGTATACGGACGCCGATTTGGAGGGGGCGCTTGCTAAAGTGATCGTCTCGGTGCCGCCTGACGGGTTGGGCGAAATTCTCATCTCCCGTAAAAGCGGCGCGGTGGCCAAAGCGGCGAAAAGCGCAAATAATGAGGCCATTCCGTCAGGGGAAGAGGTCATCATCGTACAAATGGAAAACGGCGTCGCTGTGGTGGCGAGGCACGATCCGTATCACCTTTCCATCTAAAACAAAGAAAGGGGACCTGTCAATGGTTGCGCCATGGTTGATTGTCATTGGTGTCGTCGTCCTGCTTCTTGTCGGACTCATTGCCATTTTCATCGCCCGCTACCGCACGGTCGGGCCGGATGAGGCGCTTATTGTCACTGGCAGCTATTTAGGAAGCAAAAACGTCCACGTGGACGAATCGGGAAACAAAATTAAAATTGTCCGCGGCGGCGGCACGTTCGTCGTGCCGATTTTCCAGCAGGCCGAGCCGCTTAGTTTATTGTCGATCAAATTGGATGTACAAACGCCGGAAGTGTATACGGAACAAGGCGTGCCCGTGATGGCGGACGGGGTGGCGATCATCAAAGTCGGCAGCTCGATTGGCGAAATCGCGACTGCGGCCGAGCAGTTTTTAGGCAAAACGCGTCAAGACATGGAAAACGAAGCGCGTGAAGTGCTTGAAGGCCATCTTCGCTCCATTCTCGGGTCGATGACGGTTGAAGAAATTTATAAAAACCGCGACAAGTTTTCGCAAGAAGTGCAGCGTGTCGCCTCGCAAGATTTGGCGAAAATGGGGTTGGTCATCGTCTCGTTTACGATCAAAGACGTGCGCGACAAAAACGGTTACCTCGATGCGCTCGGGAAGCCGCGCATCGCCCAAGTGAAGCGCGATGCTGACATCGCCACGGCCGAGGCGGAAAAAGAGACGCGCATCAAGCGGGCTGAAGCAGACAAGGAAGCGCGCAAGGCGGAGCTCGAGCGGCTGACGGAAATCGCGGAGGCGGAGAAAATCAACCAGTTGAAGCTCGCTGAGTTCCGCCGCGAGCAAGACATCGCCAAAGCGCGCGCCGATCAGGCGTACCACCTCGAAGAAGCGAAGGCGAAGCAGGAAGTCATGGCGCAACAAATGCAAATTAAAATCATCGAGCGGCAAAAACAAATCGAGCTGGAAGAAAAAGAAATTTTGCGCCGCGAGCGCCAGTACGATTCGGAAGTGAAGAAAAAAGCCGACGCTGAACGCTATGCGATTGAACAAAAAGCGGCGGCGGAAAAGGCGAAGCAAATCGCCGAAGCCGATGCGCAAAAATACCGCGTCGAAACGCTGGCGAAAGCGGAAGCGGAGCGCATCCGTCTCGACGGGCTGGCGAAAGCCGAGGCCGAGAAAGCAAAAGGGGAGGCAGAAGCGGAAATTATCCGCCTGAAAGGTCTCGCCGAAGCGGAAGCGAAACAAAAAATCGCCGAAGCGTTTGAGCGCTACGGCCAAGCCGCTGTGCTCGACATGATCATCAAGATGCTTCCAGAATATGCAAAACAAGTGGCGAGCCCGCTTGCGAACATCGAGAAGCTGACGATCGTCGACACTGGCTCAGGGGCAGGAGGCGGCGCCAACCGTGTCACGGGCTATGCGACGAACTTAATGGCGAGCTTGCAGGAGACGTTAAAAGCTTCGACGGGCATCGATGTGAAGCAGCTGCTTGAGAATCTCACGACAAGCGGTGCATCATCGGCCGTCACGGCCAAGCCAACCGTTGCCGAAGAGGCGAATGCGAGCCAGTCATGAACATGGTGTGCGGCGCCCTTGATCGAACGAAGGGCGCTTTTTTCGTGGTCATACTTGCGACATTCTTCGGAGTTGCGTATTAAGCATTGTTTCGCTATGATGGGAACGAGTGGAATGGAAAAAAGGAAGTAGGTTGAGGATGATGAAACGAGCTCGAATCATTTATAACCCGACATCAGGGCGCGAGCTGTTTAGGCGCCATTTGCCCGATGTGCTCGTTCGGTTGGAAAAAGCGGGCTATGAAACGTCGTGCCACGCCACCGAGGGTCCGGGAGATGCGACGAAAGCGGCGCGTCAGGCCGTCCTGCGGGAATTTGATCTCGTTGTCGCCGCGGGCGGCGATGGAACGATCAATGAAGTTGTCAACGGCATCGCCGATCAGCCGTATCGGCCGAAACTGGGCGTCATTCCTGTCGGGACGACGAACGATTTCGCCCGCGCCATCGGCGTGCCGCGCTCGATCGAAGGGGCGTGCGAGGTGATCGCCACGGGCGAGCCCGTACCCATTGACATCGGCTGTGTGACGAACGAAGACAAAACACGCTATTTCATCAACATCGCCGGCGGCGGCCGCCTGACGGAGCTCACCTACGAAGTGCCAAGCAAGCTGAAAACGATGCTCGGCCAGCTGGCCTATTACTTAAAAGGGATCGAGATGCTTCCGTCCATCAAGGCGACCGAAGCGCAAGTCGAGTACGACGGCAAACTGTTTGAAGGCGAGATTATGATGTTTTTGGTTTCGCTCACGAACTCGGTCGGCGGTTTTGAAAAACTGGCTCCCGATTCGTCGCTCAATGACGGTCTGTTCGATTTCATCATCGTCAAAAAAACGAACTTGGCCGAATTCATCCGCCTTGTCACCCTCGCGGCGCGCGGCGAGCACATCAACGACCCGCACGTCATTTACACGAAAGCGAACCGGGTGAAGGTGCACTCGCCGATGCAGCTAAACTTAGACGGCGAATTCGGGGGCATGCTTCCAGGGGAATTTGTCAATTTGTACCGCCATTTGGAAGTCATCATGCCGAAAGACAAGGCAGAACAAGTGAGAACAGGAAGATAAGCCTGTTCTTTTCTTATGCCTTTCCCCTATAAAGGGCACGCTACATATACAGAGGAACGGCAGAAAGGAGAACGACATGACGAAGCAGCAACCACCAGTCGCCAAAAATGAATATTATGACGTCGTATTCACGGATTTGACCCACGACGGTCTCGGGGTGGCGAAAGTCGACGGCTTTCCCTTGTTCGTGAAAAACGCGCTTCCCGGGGAGCGGGCGAACGTAAAAGTCGTCAAAGTGAAAAAAGGGTATGGGTACGGCCGCCTCGTGGAGCTGTACGAACCGAGCCCCGACCGCATCGAGCC
>NZ_LDPD01000006.1:95975-99440 GCF_001026865.1 Geobacillus sp. ZGt-1
GCGGCTGCCAGTTGCAGCACCTGAGCTACGAAGGGCAGCTGAAGGCGAAAGAGAAGCAAGTGAAAGAAGTGCTCGCCCGCATCGGCAAGCTTGACGGCGTCACCGTCCATCCCGTCATCGGGATGAAGAACCCATGGCGCTACCGCAACAAGGCGCAAGTGCCCGTTGGCGAGCGCGAAGGGGGCTTGGTCGCGGGCTTTTACAAGGAGCGGACGCATGAAATCATCGATATGGACGCCTGCCTCATCCAGCAAGAGGCGAACGATGTCGTCGTCCAGGCCGTGAAGCGCATCGCCGAGCGCTATGGTATTCCCCCATACGACGAAGCTACGCACAAGGGCGTTCTTCGCCATATTGTCGCCCGCTACGGCGCGGCAACAGGCGAGGTGATGGTCGTTCTCGTCACCCGCACGGACCATCTGCCCCACGAACAGGACATTGTCCGTGACATCGTCCGCGCCATTCCGGGCGTGAAATCGATCGTGCAAAACGTCAACCCCGAGCGGACGAACGTCATTTTCGGCGCCAAAACGCGGGTGTTATGGGGAAGCGAGTTCATCACCGACCGCATCGGCGGCATCCAATTCGCCATCTCGGCCCGCTCGTTTTACCAAGTCAACCCCGAACAGACGAAAGTGCTGTATGACAAAGCGCTCGAATACGCGGAGCTGACCGGGCGGGAGACGGTGATCGACGCCTACTGCGGCATCGGCACGATCTCGCTCTTTTTGGCGCGTAAAGCGAAACACGTCTACGGCGTCGAAATCGTCCCCGAAGCGATCGAAGACGCCAAGCGCAACGCCAAACTCAACGGCATCCAAAACGTCACCTTCGAAGTCGGCGCCGCCGAAGACGTCATCCCGCGTTGGTACGAAGAAGGCATCCGCGCCGACTGCTTGGTCGTTGACCCGCCGCGCAAAGGCTGTGACGCCGCGCTGCTTGAGACGATCATCGCCATGAAACCGTCCCGCGTCGTCTACGTCTCGTGCAACCCGGCGACGCTCGCCCGCGACTTGCGCATCCTAGAAGACGGCGGCTACGAAACGATCGAAGTCCAGCCAGTGGACATGTTTCCGCACACGGCGCATGTGGAGTGTGTGGCGAAAATTCGGTTGAGATAAGACAACGGGCCGGTGGATCCGGCCTTGTTGTTTGCAGTCGAATTGGGCAAACGGCCATGACGACACGAATGACATGATAAAGATTTCATCCGCCTGCAAAACTGGGGGCTGGATGAGATCCATCCTATTGAGAATCCACAACACTTGCAAGTGTTCCTCGAACGGTTATGGTGAACGACTCCCGCTTCATGCAAAGCACAGTCGGAGTTTCTTTGCCCCAAATGTCACCCTCTGTCTTCCTGAGCGTCAACCGGCATAAAACGTATTTTTCTTCCCCTTTTTGTATCGAAAACCGTATATAATAGAGATTGGAAATCACAAGGAGGTACATAGAAGCCATGCTCACAGGCGAATTGCGCCATAAAGTCGATAAAATATGGGAAACGTTTTGGACAGGCGGGATAACAAATCCGTTGACGGTCATTGAACAGTTTACCTACTTATTGTTCATCAAAGGCTTGGATGAAGTCGAAACACAGCGCGAGCAGGAGGATGCGCTGCTCGGCATTGAATCGGAACGCATCTTTCCTCCCGATAAGCAACACTTGCGCTGGAGCAAATTCAAACATTTTGAAGCCGCCCATATGTACGATGTCGTGTCCAATGAAGTGTTTCCGTTCATCAAAAACTTGCACGGCAATCGGGAATCGGCCTATGCAAAATATATGGGCGACGCCATTTTCATGATCCCGACGCCGCAAATGCTCGTCAAAATCGTCGACGGCATTGACCGCATTCCGATGAAAGACCGCGATACGAAAGGCGATTTGTACGAGTATTTGTTATCGAAAATCGCCACCGCAGGCACGAACGGCCAATTCCGCACCCCGCGTCATATCATTCACATGATGGTCGAGCTGATGAAACCGACGCCGGAAGACATCATCGTCGACCCGGCGGCGGGGTCGGCGGGGTTTTTGGTGGCGGCGGGCNAATATTTGCGCAAACATCGCAGTGACTTATTTTTAGTGCAAAGTTTAAAAGAACATTTTAATAACCATATGTTCTACGGTTTTGATATGGACCGCACGATGCTGCGGATTGGCGCGATGAACATGATGCTCCATGGCATTGAAAATCCGAATATCGAATATCGCGACTCCTTGTCGGAACAAAACAAAGATAAGGACAAATACACCCTTATCCTTGCCAATCCGCCTTTTAAAGGTTCATTAGATTATGATGCAGTTTCAAATGATTTGTTAAAAGTTGTAAAGACAAAGAAAACCGAACTTTTATTTTTGGCATTATTCTTACGCATTTTAAAAACGGGCGGACGCTGTGCGTGCATCGTGCCGGACGGGGTATTGTTCGGCAGCTCGAAGGCGCATAAAGATATTCGCAAAGAAATCGTGGAAAATCATAAATTAGAAGCGATTATTTCGATGCCAAGCGGCGTATTTAAACCATACGCGGGCGTATCGACAGCGATTATGATTTTCACGAAAACGGGAGTCGGCGGTACGGATCAAGTATGGTTCTATGACATGAAAGCCGATGGATACTCATTGGACGACAAGCGCACCCCGATTGAAGAAAACGATATCCCGGACATCATTGCGCGCTTCCATAACCGTGAAGCGGAAAAAGAACGGAAGCGCACGGAGCAGTCGTTCTTCGTGCCGGTGGAAGAAATTCGTGAAAACGACTATGACCTTTCGATTAACAAGTATAAAGAGATTGAGTATGAAGAAGTGCAGTATGAAGCGCCGAGTGTGATACTTGAAAGAGTGGAAACGTTGGAAAAAGAGATTATGCAGGGATTACAAGAGTTGAAAGAAATGATAGGAAGGTAATGATTGAATGGAGTATGTAAAACTAAATGAATTATGTGAGATTAATATTGGGAAAACCCCTTCTAGATCAAATCAAGCATATTGGGGAAATGGAAACAAGTGGCTTTCAATTTCTGATATGCAAGGTAAATATGTATCTAACACGAAAGAACAGATTACTGATTTAGCTGTTAACGAGTGCAAAATGAAAATAGTGCCGAAAAATACTGTTTTAATGAGTTTTAAACTTTCTATAGGAAAAATAGCAATAACAACTGAAGAACTATATACAAATGAAGCAATTGCGTCTTTTCCTATCATTCAAAAGGATAAACTAATACCAGAATATTTGTATTATGCACTACAAACTCTTAAACTTGATAAACTATCAGACAGGGCTGTGAAAGGAGCTACGTTAAATAAAGATAAGTTGAATCAGATAAAAATACCACTTACTACGTTAGAACAACAGAAAAAAATAGTAAAAGTTTTAAATAAAGCCCAAGAACTCATCGACAAACGAAAAGCCCAAATTGAAGCGTTAGACCAGTTAACGCAAAGTGTGTTTT
>NZ_LDPD01000006.1:100760-105677 GCF_001026865.1 Geobacillus sp. ZGt-1
ATATAAGACCGAATAACGCTGGTGTAGTGGACGAGCGTGCCATTTCTCGATGTCTTCCTTCACGACATCGGTAATCCGGCTGATCGTCGCAGGAGATTTTGGAGATGTTTGGGGATCCAGTAAGTAATCCAAAGGGATGGGATGTTAAGAAATTAAAAGATATTGCGGAAATTGAGGATGGAGATCGAGGTGAAAACTATCCGAAGCAACATGAGCTTGTTAGTGAAGGTATACTTTTTTTGTCTACCTCAAACTTTGTGAACAACAAATTAGACTTATCGAAAGTAACGTATATTACAAAGGAAAAGTTTAGTCAATTGAGAAAAGGGAAATTAAGACAGGGAGATTTAATTGTTACATTAAGGGGATCCATTGGGAATATAGTCATTTTTGATGAAGAAGGTTATGACACAGGGTTCATAAATGCTCAAATGGCGATTCTTAGATTGAAAAATGTTAATCGAATTTTTTTCCAGCAACTTTATACATCTAATAGCTTTCAATTAGTTTTAAAGAAAACACAAACAGGATCTTCTCAACCGCAGCTTCCTTTAAAAAATTTAAAAGAACTTGAGATCATTATTCCACCTTTAGAGTTACAGGAATTATTTGCAGCTACTATACGACAAATAAACTTAAAGAAAGAACTTCTTTTAAAAAGTCAAGCAGAGATACAAAATATGTTCAATTCCCTTATGCAACGTGCATTTAAGGGAGAACTATTCAACGATTAATAAATGTGAAGGAAATTCATGTCGGTTTGGTCAGGGGAGGGGTATTTGTTGTTATCCAACTTTCAGTTTTTAGTAGGAAAACCTCATTATGAGAGCTTTACGAATGCGTGTTTAGAGGCGGAAAAAAGTTTAGTTGTGAGTCCGGCGACGTGCGCGATTTTGACGCGCCGTGCGCTGGAGCTTGCGGTGAAGTGGGTGTACAGCTTTGACAGCGCTTTGAAAGTTCCGTATCAAGATAATCTTTCCAGTTTGATTCATGACAACGTCTTTTTGTCCATTATTGATGAAGACTTGTTGCCGTTGTTGCGTTACATTGTCAAACTGGGAAATGTCGCCGTTCATACGAACTCGATGATTACGAGAGAGGAAGCGATTCTTTCCCTGCATCATCTTCATCAGTTTGTGTCTTGGATTGATTATTGTTATTCAGATGAATATACGGCTACGGATTTTGATGAATCATTGCTGCCAATTGGAGAGGAAAAGCGCGAGCGTCCGGAAGAATTAAAAGATTTATACGAACGGTTAAGCTCCAAAGATAAACGTCTCGAAGAAATGATGAAAGAAAACGAACAGCTTCGCGCTCTTCTCACCGCCAAACGGGAAGCGAATACAAAAGAGTACCACTTCCAAGTCGATGAACTGAGCGAATGGGAAACAAGAAAGAAATATATTGATTTAGATTTGAAGCTGGCGGGTTGGGAATTTAAAAAGGATGTTGTTGTGGAATATCCTGTGGTTGGCATGCCGAATCAGGAAGGAGTCGGCTATGTCGATTACGTCCTTTTTGGCGACAACGGGAAGCCGCTGGCGGTCATCGAAGCGAAACGGACAACCGCTGATCCGAACAAAGGAAAGCAACAAGCCAAGCTATATGCCGACTGCATTGAGAAAATGCACGGCCAGCGTCCGATTATTTTTTACACAAACGGTTTTGAAACGTATATTTGGGACGATCTGAACTATCCGGCGCGGAGAGTTTCCGGCTTTTACAATAAGGAAGAATTAAGTTTGCTTATTGATCGTCGGACGATGAAGAAGCCGCTAAAAAATGTGCAAATCAATGACAACATTACAAACCGCTATTACCAAAAAGAAGCGGTGTTAGCCGTATGCGACGCGCTCGAGAACAAACGGCGCAAAGCGTTGCTTGTCATGGCAACAGGGAGCGGCAAAACCCGGACGGCGATTTCGATTGTCGATGTTCTTACCCGTCATAATTGGGTAAAAAATATTTTGTTTTTAGCGGACCGCAAAACGCTTGTCACGCAAGCGAAAAATAGCTTTAGCCATTTGCTTCCGAACTTGACGCTTTGCAATTTGCTCGATAATAAAGACAATCCAGAGGAAAGCCGCATGGTGTTTTCGACGTACCCGACAATGATGAACGCGATTGATGATGCGAAGCGGAAAGACGGCAAACGTCTCTTTACCGTCGGGCATTTTGATTTAATTATCGTCGATGAATCCCACCGCAGTATTTATAAGAAATATCGGGCTATTTTTGACTATTTTGACGCGCTATTGCTTGGGCTTACCGCCACACCAAAAGATGACATTGACCGCAATACGTATGAAGTGTTTGATTTGGAAAACGGTGTGCCGACGTATGCGTACGAGTTGGACCAGGCGGTGCAAGACGGCTATTTAGTCGATTACCGCACCATTGAGACAAAGTTGAAATTTTTGGAAGATGGCATTCATTACGATGAGTTGTCGGATGAAGAAAAAGAGCGGTATGAAGAAACGTTTGATGATGAAGTAGGCGAGGATATTGACAGTGCCGCGTTAAATGAATGGTTGTTTAATGACGATACGATTGATACGGTGCTGAGAGATTTAATGGAAAAAGGAATTCGCGTCGAAGGCGGAGACAAACTCGGCAAAACGATTATTTTTGCGAAAAACCATCGTCATGCGGAACGGATTGTGGAGCGCTTTGATCAATTGTTCCCTGAATACAAGGGCGGCTTTGCGCGGGTCATTGATTACAGCGTGAACTACTACCAAACCTTAATCGATGATTTTTCCGACCGTAACAAATGGCCGCAAATTGCCGTATCGGTCGATATGCTCGATACGGGAGTGGATATTCCGGAAGTCGTCAACCTTGTGTTCTTCAAGAAAGTACGCTCCAAATCAAAGTTTTGGCAAATGATCGGACGCGGAACCCGTTTATGCAAAGACTTATTCGGAGTCGGGAAAGATAAAACGCATTTCCTTATTTTTGACTATTGCGGCAACTTTGAGTTTTTCCGCGAAAATCCAAAAGGAATTGAAGGAAAAACGGTGGAAAGTTTAACGGAGCGTCTATTTAATGCCAAAATCGAAATCATTAAAGAACTGCAGCATTTACAATACCAAGAAGAAGAGTATATTGCCTATCGCAATGAATTGATTGACGAGATGCTAGCGGAAATCAATAAGTTAAACGAAGAAAACTTCCGTGTACGCCAACATATTCAATATGTGCATAAGTTTAAAAACCGAGCCAAGTGGGATTCCTTAACAGCGATGGATGTAAATGAAATTAAAGAACACATTTCACCGCTGATTGTTCCGTTGAATGATGATGAATTGGCGAAACGGTTTGATTTGCTTATGTATACGATTGAGTTGGCAAAACTGCAAACAAAAAATGCGACGAAGCCAATTCGGAGTGTGATTCGTACTGCAGAGGCATTGTCGAAACTCGGTTCGATTCCGCAAGTGATGGAGCAAAAATACATCATCGAAAAGGTGCAGACGGAAGAGTTTTGGAGCGAAGCCGATATTTTCGAATTGGAAGCCGTTCGTGAAGCGTTGCGTGACTTAGTCAAATTCCTTGAAAAAGAGACGCAAAAAATTTACTATACGAACTTTAAAGACCAAGTTTTAGAAGTCAAAGAAAACGGCCCGATGTTTACTGTCAATGATCTGAAAAATTATCGGAAAAAGGTGGAACATTATCTGCACGAACACCGCGACCAGATGGCCATTTACAAGTTGCGAAATAATAAAAAGCTAACCGTCCAAGACGTAAAAACGTTGGAGCATATTCTTTGGAATGAGCTTGGCACACAGGAAGATTATCAAAGAGAATTCGGAGACACACCGATTACAAAGCTCGTCCGCCAAATCGTCGGCCTTGACCCGCAGGCCGCCAACGAAGCGTTTTCCGAATTTTTATCAAGCGAACGGTTGAACATCCAGCAAAGCCGTTTTGTCAAACTAATCGTCGATTACTTTGTAAAAAACGGAGTCATGGACAAGCGGGTGCTGCAGGAAGAACCGTTCAAAACCGTCGGCAGCATTGTTGAACTCTTTCAAGACAACATGGACGACGCGCGGAAGATTATTCGCATTATCGATGAGATTAACAGAAATTCAGAAGATATTGTGGGGGCGTGAGCGATGGGCGGCATCAACCGGGAAGAGGTTCTCGCGGGAATGGATCAATCGCTGGTTGTGATGGCACGGATGGAGATGCGCTGTCTTTCCTAGGGGCAGTGCACGATAAGGAGCGCTGAACGTGAGCATTTCGTCTCTCATTTTGCTTTTGTTGGTCATGTCGATCGTGTTGTTCGTGTATGGTGTTGTCCAAAAGAGCAAAGCCGCGAAACGGATCGCCTTTGGCCTCTTGGTCGCATCGGTCGGATTGGCCGGTTTTGTCGTGTTTCTCATCGGCTATATGTAACAACAGCCAAAGCCGAACACGCTGTTCTGTGTGTTCGGCTTTGCGTTTGCGGCGATTCAGATGGGGATCATTGGGGGAGATGGGGCTCGCGCTCAAGGCCTCAAGGACTGGCATTAGGGGACCGTTCGAGGCGGATTTCTCTGTCTTGCCTCATCTATCATTTTTGGGCTTCAAAGTTATTTTTAAAAAAGCGAAGAAAGTCGTTCATTTTTCTACACGAGGACAAGCGCAGGAAATATAAAGAAAATGCAGAAAAGAATGATATATGAAAAAATTATTGAAGCTGAAATGTGTAATATTTATAATATTATTTAAGTTGTGTGTTGTACAACAAAAGTAATTAGCTGGCATAGGAGGGATTGGGTTGATTGAAAAGCTTGTAGAAACGGTGAACGGGTGGCTATGGAGTCCTTTTTTGATTGCATTCATTGTTTGTTGTGGTTTGTATTTTAGCATTCGCACCCGTTTCCTGCAAATTCGCCATGTGAAAGGAGTCAGTCAAGACTT
>NZ_LDPD01000006.1:106547-106747 GCF_001026865.1 Geobacillus sp. ZGt-1
CAAGAAGCATCGTTTCCACACTGACGAAACACGAAAAAAACGTGTGGGATTCGTTATGTCTTCTGTTGACGGGTGACACGCTTGATCGCGTTCTTTCTACCACTTAGGGCATTTTCTATTACGGGGATGCCCTATTTGTGTTGCGCTTCTTTACATACTACTATCGGAGTGAATAGTTACAAATATGATCCTCATCATCG
>NZ_LDPD01000006.1:108916-109032 GCF_001026865.1 Geobacillus sp. ZGt-1
TCCCTTTCCCGGGAGCCGTTTTCGAAGGAGACGAATCCACCAGAGGCTTATCAAGGGGCCTCGTATCAAGAGGCCCTCGCCGCTTTGGACTACGTGAAACGAACAAGAGGGATCGG
>NZ_LDPD01000006.1:112306-112455 GCF_001026865.1 Geobacillus sp. ZGt-1
ACGATTAAATTGAGCCGCAAAGCTTTAGCGATTATTAAGCAAAACATTACTTTCTCTTTAGGGATTAAGGCATTGGCATTACTGTTAATTGTGCCTGGTTGGTTAACGCTATGGTTAGCGATATTTGCCGATATGGGAGCAACATTAAT
>NZ_LDPD01000006.1:113188-118384 GCF_001026865.1 Geobacillus sp. ZGt-1
AAATATTTTACTCACACATGTGAAAGAGATGATCCGGCTTGTGACGACCGGGAAGGGCTCTGACGCGGGGGTCTCGTCCTTTCAAGCGTTAACGATGTCTTTATCCGGCCGCATTGGGGTCGGGAACGTCGCTGGGACGGCAACGGGGATTGCCTACGGGGGACCGGGCGCTGTCTTTTGGATGTGGGTCATTACGTTTATCGGTGCGGCGACGGCGTATGTCGAGTCGACGCTGGCGCAAATTTATAAAGAGGAACGAGACGGGCAGTACCGGGGCGGGCCAGCTTTCTATATTGAAAAGGGCCTTGGCTGGAAATGGTTTGCGGTTGTGATTGCCGCGGCGATCCTTCTCTCCATGGCGGTGTTGATGCCGGGAATTCAAGCAAACTCGATTGCCGACAGCTTTTCGAATGCGTTTGGCATTCCGAAATTGGTGACGGGAATTTTCGTGATTGCCGTTCTTGGCTTTACGATTTTTGGCGGAGTGAAGCGGATCGCGAAAACGGCGGAAATTGTCGTGCCGTTTATGGCAGTTGGCTATTTGTTGGTCGCGATTGCCATTGTTGCGGCCAATATTGAAAAAGTCCCGGATGTGTTTGGTTTGATTTTCAAAAGCGCGTTTGGCGCTGATCAAGTGTTTGGCGGCATTCTTGGTTCGGCGGTGATGTGGGGGGTCAAACGCGGCCTTTATGCGAATGAAGCGGGGCAAGGGACGGGCGCCCACCCGGCAGCGGCGGCGGAAGTGTCCCACCCGGCGAAGCAGGGGCTTGTGCAGGCATTTTCGATCTATTTGGACGTGTTCTTGGTCGTGACGGCGACGGCGCTGATGATTTTGTTTACAGGTCAATACAATGTGATCAATGAAAAAACGGGAGAGACGATTGTCGAGCATTTGAAAGGGGTAGAACCGGGTGCAGGGTATACGCAAGCGGCGGTGGACACCCTCTTCCCGGGATTTGGCTCGGCGTTTATTGCGATTGCCCTTTTCTTCTTTGCGTTTACGACGATGTACGCCTATTACTATATTGCCGAGACGAACCTCGCTTATCTGGTGCGCAGTGAAAAGAGGGGGATGGCCTTCTTTGCCCTCAAAGTCATCTTTTTGGCCGCCACTTTCTACGGAACGGTCAAAACGGCGACGACGGCGTGGGCGATGGGCGACATCGGGCTTGGAATCATGGTTTGGCTCAACTTGATCGCGATCTTGTTGTTGTTTAAACCGGCCTATATTGCGCTAAAAGATTATGAGGAGCAGCTGAAGCAAGGCAAGGATCCGGAATTCAATGCGTCAAAATACGGGATCAAGAACGCGACATTTTGGGAAAATGGGTATACGAGAGTGGACGAAAAGAAGGAACAAGCGTTATAAGCCATCATACGTTGTAGAGTTGGAGGTGTCCCGCTGCGTTCGGGACACCGTTTTTGTGCGTCCGGCATCCTGGGAATGGCCGCTTTGGAATCCTGTTAGGCAAAGCAGATATTGAAAAAAAGGTTGGAAACAGGAGATGATGACGAAACGGTTGATGAGCTGACGGGGATGGCGGTCGGGAAGATGGAAAAGGGGAGAGGGGGAGGAAGTTTGTTTCGTAAAAAAACCGGCCGCAGGGCCGGTTTTTGTGGAAATTAATGGGTTGTTCCCTTTAGGTCACGAACAAGTTGGGCCAGCGCGTCGTGAATCGGCGTCACCGGTCTGCCGAGCAGTTTTTCAAAGTCGTTGCTTTCGATTTCTAAGGAGCCTTCGCGGATGCCGCGTTGAATGTCCACGAGAAACGACACGAGCGGATCGGGCAAACCAGCCTTTTTCATGATATCAGCATAGGCAGCATCGTTGACTTGTTGCACCGGCACGTCTTTGCCTAAGACGGCGCCGAGGGCGGCGGCGAGTTCTTCTTGGGTCATGAGGGGGCCGGAAAGTTCGTAAATTGTGTTTTCATGGCCATCTCCGGCGAGGACGGCAGCGGCGGCTTCGGCGTAGTCTTGGCGAAGGGCCCAGCCGACTTTGCCTGTCCCGGCTGATGTCACCCAAGGCGCCCCGGCGAGGACGGCTTGAACGGTTCCGATTTCGTTTTCCAAATACCAGTTGTTGCGCAAAAAGGAGTACGGAATGCCGGTGTTTGCGATGGCTTCTTCCGTCACCCGATGCACTTCGGCCAAGGCGAGCCGGCTTTCATTCGCATTCGCCAGGCTTGTGTACGCAATGAATCCGACTTGGGCGCGTTGGGCGGCGTTGACGGCATTTGTGTGCTGGCGGATTCTTGTTTCGTTGTCTCCGTCGGTGGAGATGATCAACAGCCGGTCAATCCCTTGAAAGGCTGTCTCCAACGTTTCGGGGCGGTCAAAATCGCCATGGCGAACGTCGACTCCGCGGGCCCGAAGATGTTCGGCTTTTTCCGGCTGGCGGACGCTGACGGCCAGCTGGTGAGCCGGCACGGATTTCAACAGCGTTTCGACGACTTTCGTTCCTAATTTTCCGGTTGCCCCGGTGACTAATATGTTCATACGCCTAGACCTCCTCATTTGTTTTGTTATAACCAGTTTGGTTACAACCGATGTATAAATAAAAGCCCTGTTAAGAGCTTTTATTATTGAAATTGAGCGATCAGCCGGCTGATCGTCGTTTGCGAAAGCCGCTCTTCCATGGCCGCCTGCGCCGCTTTCAGTTCGGCTTGCAGAACCGCCTCGATATTCCGCCCGACCGGGCACTGAATGTTCGGATGTTCATGGATGCGAAACAGTTGATCCGTTTCCACGACACCGACGGCCCGATACACGTCTAACAGCGTGATTTGGTCGGGAGGTTTGCGTAGCGAAGCGCCGCCGACTCCGGGGCGGACGTCAACCAACCCCGCTTTTTTTAACATGCCCATAATTCGACGGATGATGACAGGGTTTGTATTGACGCTCTGCGCGATGAAATCTCCGGTGCAATCGGCCGGGCTGGTCGCAAGCAAGCAAAGGATGTGCACGGCCATCGAAAATCGTGTGCTAATTTGTTTCACGTAAAACACCACCGTTGTAACCATTATAGTTATATCTTCAGGAAAAGTCAACTTTGGTGCTGGCCGTTTTGGATCAATCGTGCTTCCGGTCGGAAAGGGATAAATCCCCGCCAAAGGCCGCGCCGGAGAGAAGAGGGGTTGACGCCGTGACGGAAAGGTGCTTTGGATTCGCCCGCTGATCGTGTACAATACATAAAGGGTGACAACATCGTTCATCTCGGAAGGAGGAAAGCCATTGACAGACAGCGGAAAACAATCGTTCATTACGGACATTCATCAGTTGGATAAAAAAGGAGCGGGACAAGCGGTCGTTTGGCAGGAAGAAGAAGGGAGGAGAAAAAAGCTCAAACTCACTGTTCCGTCCACGCTTCCTGGTGAAAAGGTGCGGGTTTTGATCGATTGGCCGAAACGCCGGAGGGCCCATGCCCGAGTGGAAGAAGTGATCGAGCCGCATCCGGAACGGCTTGCGCCTTCGTGTCCGCACTTTGACCGCTGTGGCGGCTGTGTCTGGCAGCACTGGCGCTATGAAGGGCAGCTGCGCCATAAAACGGAGCATGTCAAGACGCTCTTGAAAGAGCACGGATTTGACCCTGGCGTTGTCCGCGATACGATTGGCATGGAACATCCGTGGCATTACCGCAATAAAATGGAGTTTACGTTTTCTCCGGAAGGGTTGCTTGGACTGCACGAGCGAGGGAACTTCCGGCAAGTCATTTCGTTGGAGACATGCCTCATTGCCGGCGAGAAGATCGTCAAAGCGGCCATGGAGGTGGCGCGTTGGGCGCGCGATCACCGGTTGCCTGGTTATCACAAAGATACCCACGAAGGGCTGCTTCGCCACCTCATGGTGCGCGAGTCGTTTGCGACAGGAGAGGTGATGGTGGCGCTCTTTGCGACCGAGGCGCCGGAAGGGGATCTGAAAGAAGCGGCGGCCGATTTGACGGAGCGGATCACCAAAATGCTCCCGCAAGTGAAAAGTTTGCTTTGGCTCGAGAATCGGGCGTGGGCGGACCGCACCCAAGCGGAACAAACCCATGTGTTGGCCGGACGTGATTTCATTTACGATGAATTGTGCGGCTTCCGCTACCGCCTTTGGTTTGATACGTTTTTTCAAACAAACCCAGTGCAGGCGGCCAAATTGGTTGAACTGGCGTTGGAGATGGGCAAACCGCAGCCTCATGAAAACATGATCGACCTCTTTTGCGGAGTCGGGACGTTTTCCCTGCCATTTGCGAAACGGGTCAAAGCGTTAGCTGGCATTGAAATTGTTGAAACGTCGATTGAGTCGGCGAAGCGAAATGCGAAGGACAACGGCATTGATAATACGTACTTTTTGGCTCGGGATGCAAGACGCGGGATTGATGAAGTGTTGGAACAGTTCGGACGGCCGGAGCTGCTGCTTTTGGATCCTCCACGTTCGGGGGCGGGCGGGAAGGTGATGCGCAAAATCGGCCGGGCGCGGCCGGAGCGGGTTGTGTATGTCTCGTGCAATCCGGAGACGTTTGCGTCAGACATTACGGAGCTAGTCTCGTTCGGCTATACATTGAAAACCGTCCAGCCGGTGGACATGTTTCCGCATACGGCCCATGTCGAGTGCTGTGCGTTGCTTGTTCGGGGATCATGATGGAAGGAATCCCGTTTCTCGGATAGGGAGAAACGGGATTTATTGCTTTTGCCATCCTTTTTTGAAACAAATAGAAATCATTTACAGGGATAGATGTGCAACCTATGCCCCACCTACAAACTTCAGAAGCGGAAGGAAAAAGATGGCGGACGGCCCTTTTCGTTTTTTCCGTCTAACTGTACTTCTGGATCGCATCTGCCAGTAATTGCGGCAATGCCGGGATGTCGCCTGTGCCGTATGTGAACCGGACAAACGTCTCGTCCATATCGAGCGCCTCTGCGAACAACCCAGAAAGTCCACGTGCCTTGCGGTCGATTTCCAGCAAGACTTCTACGCTGTTTTCAGACAAAAAGAAGATCGCTTCCAATTCATCAAGACAGCCTTTGAACGGTCCACTTGCCGGCTTGAATTCAAACTCTTGGACAAACGGCAACCGCCGTTGCCAATAGCGCGGCGCTTGTTCGCACTGCACATGGTGGAGGCGGAATCCTAATTGGCGGGCTGCCTCGAGAAACGCGGCGACGAGCGGGTGCGGTTCGATGGCGAGATGGTCGCGGTCTTGCGGGTCGAGCG
>NZ_LDPD01000006.1:118394-130502 GCF_001026865.1 Geobacillus sp. ZGt-1
GTCAAGGCCGGTTTGCAGCCATACCCGCGAAGAGCCGAGCGTGACGGGCACGTCGTACGGCAAGGCGAATTGAAACGGGATCGTTTTCGTTTCGTTCGGCCCAATCGTCAGCGAGCCGCTTACTTTGTACCTTGCCAGCACCGCTTTTTCCTCGTGTTTCTTATCATCGATTTCTCGAAGGTAGGTCGTCACTAACGCTAAGTAAATTTCGTCGATATGCTGCTCGATGCTGCCGCCGCGAATGTCGACAATCCCTTCGACTGTTTCGCCTTGGACATATTGCGCTTTCGCTAATTTCGTATCAACAGTGGCTGCTCCGATGCCGATAGAACTTAACAGTTTTTTGAACAACAAGTTCTCCTCCTTGTCATCGATTTCAGTTGAGAATACGGAGCGCCTGGTGAAAAGGTTCCGTCCTTCTTAATTAAAAAGGTGGGAACGATACCGTCCCGCCAAGAGTCTGACGCCAAAGGGCGATGTTCAAGAAGCGAAACGCAATATATTGCTTTTTAACAATTATATACGGCAATCAAAAAAGGTGCCCCGATCTTTTTGGGACACCTTTCCTTTTTGTTTCGTTGTGTTAACGGATGCCGAGCGGATCGGTTTCTTCATCTGCAACGGTGCACGCTTCCGCCAAAGCGAGGTCGGCGGCGGCGTCTTCGGCGGTGACGAGGACGCGCCAGCTCGGGTTCTCGATCAAACGGCAAAAATCAAGAAAGCGCGTTTGGGCAATCGCTTCGTACCACCCGTGGCGGTCCGAGAGCACCACGGTGCGCTCGTACGGGATGCGCGGGGCGTCTGACCGTGGAACCGACGGCAACAGGCGGTTGGCCGCTTGCCTGACTTGTTCGATGGCGCGGGAGGACGGTTGTTTCGGAATGGCATCAAGCAAAGCGTCCATATGCGCTGCCTCATCGGTTGAGACGAGGCCGGAGACGGATAGCTGCGTCGGAATCCAGCCTTCAAGCACGATGCGCCCGCGTGCCGTATGAATGTCCCAGTGCGTCGATTCCGAAGCGGCGGGGTCCATCGTAAAGCCGTGGTAATAATGGACGGGGATGCGCCAGCCGTTGCTTTCATGAATCACCGTAGCGCCGACGCGCGGCCGTGTGCCGTCTGGTTCTCGCAACGCGAATCCGCGTGCGGAAGCCGCTTCGCCAAACCAGTCGCGTCCGACTTCAAAAAAGTGGACGCCGTGCTCGATCAGGATGCCGCCGCTTCGCCGCTCGTCCCAAAACCAATGGCCTTCCGCGACACGGTGAGCCGCGTTGTGAAGGCTTGCGTAGTCCACTGGGCCAAGAAACGCGCGGTGGATGAGTTGCTTGACGGCTTCTGCGAGCGGGTGGTAGCGAAGGACGAGATTGACCGCCAACGCCCGGTTTTGGCGGGCGGCGAGCTGGATGTTCGCCCGCAGCGCCTCGGCGGTGAGGCCGCCTGGCTTTTCAAGCAACACATGTTTGCCTTCCTCAAGCGCCCGCTTGGCAAGCGGGGCGTGCAAATGCGGCGGGGTGGTGAGAATGACGATGTCAACATGCGGGTCAACGATCAATTCTTCAGCTTCGCGGTATTCGCGCACGTCGCCCGCCTGTGCCTGACGGCGGCGATAGGCGTCGATGACGCGCTGGCGTTTTTCGTCCGTCCGCCCGGCGACAGCGGCGAGATGGAAGGAAGGAAGCGGGGCGAGCGCGCCGGCGAGAAATTCAGCGAATGCGCCGGCACCGGCAATGCCAACATGGTAACGGAAAGATGATGAAGAAATCATGGCGTATTCTCCTCCTCCCTCACATATATATAGCATTAACGATACTCATTATACCGCAAAGAAAAAGAAGAACGAGAAAATGAAAGTTTTGAAATTTGCAAGCATCAATCATTCCTCATCGACACCATCCGACAATTATTTCGCTTGCATAGAAGGAGGAATATTATGTATATTATTATTAGCAACCATCGCAGCCGAGTGCTAGCAATCTATGAACTACTTTCATTTTCTCGTTCATCCGTCAAAAAAGGTGTCTATTTTTGTGAAAAAAAGATATGGAGGGATGACGAAATGAAAGCATTGTTGCTGGCAGGAGGATTAGGTACGCGTCTTCGTCCATTGACCGAAAACATCCCCAAACCGATGGCCCCGATTGCGAACCGGCCATGGCTTGAACACCTCATCGTTCATCTTCGCGACCAAGGAGTCAACGAATTTGTCATCGCCGCACATCATTGTTCAGAAGTGATCCGTCGCTATTTCGAAGATGGGAAGCGCTGGAACGTCAAGATTACATACGCGCTCGAACCGTTCCCGCTCGGAACGGCTGGGGCGATCAAAAACGCCGAGCGCTGGCTGAAGGAACGGTTTCTCGTGTTTAACGCCGACATTGTGCATTTGCCGCAATTGATCCCGCTGCTTGATTTCCATCGTCAACATGGCGGTTTGGCGACGATTGTCTTAACGGAAGTAGACGATCCTTCTTCCTATGGGGTGGTCGAACAAGACGATCGTGGGCAAATTTTACGCTTTGTCGAAAAGCCGCGCCGCGAAGAAGCGCCATCGAACCGCATCAATGCCGGCATGTATATTTTCGAGCCGGACGTGATGCGTTATATTCCGGCTGAGCGGGAAGTGTCGATCGAGCGTGAAACATTCCCGCTGCTGATCGAGAAGAATGTCGGTGTATATGGCATCGTCAGCACCGGATACTGGCGTGATATGGGGACGCCGGCCCGCTACCGCCAAGTGCATTGGGATGCGTTGAGCCGGGAGTTTCCGATTCCGCTCAAAGGACGTGAAATTCAACCGGGCGTGTTTGTTGGTGAAAACGTGGAGATTGGGTCTGGCGTCTTGTTTGTGCCGCCTGTGCTCATCGGCGACCACGTGAAAATCGGTCCGCAGGCTGTCATTGGCCCAAATGCGGTCATCGGCGACCGCTGCCAAATTGGCGCCCGCGTCCATTGCGCGCAGACAATCGTTTGGGACCGCTCTGTCATTCGTGACCGCAGCCGTTTGCAAAACAGCATTTTCGGCTATCGGACGGTGACGCCGGCGGGAGAAGTGTTCGAAGATTCGATTATTAATCAGTTCAAGGAGGCGGTGCAAGCATGATTCGAATTGCCTACGTCAGCACGTACCCGCCGCGGCGGTGCGGGCTGGCGACGTTTACGGAACATTTGCGACAAAGCATTGACGGCGTCCGGGGCCCGTCCGACGGCGACCGCGTCATCGTGTTGTACAACGAAAGCGACGGCGATGACGCCTATCGCCACAACCCGGCGTATTGGCCGCTTCCGGCGCAAAACCGCGCGGCGTATGCCGAGATGGCCAAAAGGGTGAATGAAAGCGACATCGACGTCGTTTTATTGCAGCATGAGTTCGGCATTTTCGGCGGCGAGGCGGGCGAATACATTCTTGATTTCATCGCCGCGCTCAACAAGCCGCTCGTAACGACGTTCCATACGGTGTTTGCCGACCCGCCGTTGCCGTATCGCCCGATTCAAGAGAAAATCGCGGCGGCAAGCGATGCGATCATCGTCATGAACCGGCAGGCGATTCCGTATTTGGTCAAAGCGTTTGGCCTGCCGGAAGAAAAAATTGTCTACATTCCGCACGGTGCTCCAGGCCCAAGCAGCGAAAATCGCGATTCGCTTCGCCGACGCCTCGGATTCAGCGGCCGCAAAGTGATGTTGACGTTTGGGCTGCTCAGCCGCGGCAAAGGGATTGAATCGGTCTTGGCCGCATTGCCGGGCGTTGTGCGCAAGGTGCCGGAAGCGCTGTATGTCATTGCCGGACAGACGCACCCAGAAGTGAAAAAGAGGGAAGGAGAAGCATATCGCGAGGAGTTGAAATCGCTCATTCACCGTTTAGGGCTTGAGCTCCATGTCTACATGGAAGATCGGTATTTCAGCGAAGAGGAATTGATCGATTATTTGACGGCGTGCGATCTATACGTCACCCCGTACCCGGGCATGCAGCAAATCACAAGCGGCACGCTTGCCTATGCGGTCGGCGTCGGCCGTCCGGTCGTTTCGACGCCGTATGAGCATGCGCGCGATTTGTTGCAAGGTTGTGAAGAGCTGTTGTTGCCGTATGGCGATACGACCGCCTGGGAAGAGCGGCTCGGGCAGCTGTTGGCCGACGAGGCGGCGCTGAAGCGATGGGAGGAAAAGGTGCGCCAAATCGGGGCAAACACGCATTGGCCGCGCGTCGGCGAACAGCATGTCGCCTTGTTTGCGCGCATGTGCGACGCGAAACGTGGGGAGGTGAAGACCATTGGCACCGTCAGTCATTAAGTTCGACCATCTCGAGCGCATGACTGACGACACCGGATTGCTTGAGCATAGCCTTGGCCGCATCCCGCGCCGTCGCGAGGGTTATTCGACCGATGACAACGCCCGCGCCATCTGGGCGTGCCTGGAATGGATGGCGCTATGTGAAGACAAAGGAGAGAAAGAGCGGCTGCACCGTTTGCTTGACCGGTATTTGGCGTTTTTGCTTTGGGCGCAAAACGATGATGGCACGTTCCATAACAACTTTTTCTTCGATCGGACAAAAGAAGAGGAAACGCCGTCAGACGACTGCTTCGGGCGGTCGTTTTGGGCGACGGCGTTGGCTTACGTTCGCCTCAGCGATCCGGCGCGGCGCGAGGCGGCAGCAGATATGTTGCGGCGGGCCATGCCGGCGGCTTGGGAGCTTCGTTCGCTGCGCGGCGTCGCCTGGGGGGTGGCCACTTGCGGCGTCTTATTGACAGAAGGACGCCCGCTTGGCGTCGATCAAGAGGAAGTGGCAGCTTTGGCTGCACGGCTTGAGCAGCGGCTGCTTGCGGCGTATTGGGAGCATGCTGGCGACGATTGGTATTGGTATGAGCCGGAGTTGACGTACGCCAACGGGGTGCTGCCGTGGGCGCTTTGGACGGCATATCGGCGCGCGCCTCGGGATGAGGTGAAGGAAGTGGCGGAAAAAAGCCTTGCTTTCCTTATTGAAAAAATGAGCGGACCGGGAGGTGTCATCCGTCCGGTCGGCAACCGCGGCTGGTGCAGCCGCCGCTACCGCGCCGATTGGGATCAACAGCCGCTTGATGTGATGAAGCTCGCTTTGGCGGCGCGCGAAGCGTATTGGGCAACGGACGACGAGCGTTATCGCGGCGTCGTCCGCCGCTGCCTCGCTTGGTTTTACGGACAAAACGACGGCAACGCGCCGCTTGCCGACCCAAGCGACGGCAGTTGCTGCGACGGGCTTGGCCCGAACGGCCCGAACCCGAATCGGGGGGCGGAGTCAACATTGTCGTACTTGTTAACAGCAGCAATCGCTCAATCGATTTCGGTGGAGGTGGTTGTCGATGAATACGTCAACAACGAAACCGTTCGCATGGCCGGCACACGTGTTTAAAGAATACGACATCCGCGGACGAGCCGGAGAGGAGCTCGATGAGTCGTTCGCGTATTGGCTCGGACGGGCCTTTGCCGACATGATGCAAAAGGAAGGCGAGAAGAGGGCGGTTGTCGGTCATGACAATCGTCTATCATCGCCTGGCTTGCATCGGGCGCTCAAAGATGGGCTGCTCGATGGCGGCTGCGATGTCGTCGATATTGGGCTTTCGACGACGCCGATGTTTTACTACAGCTTATACTACACGAACATTCCATGCGGCATGATCATCACCGCCAGCCATAACCCAGGGGATGAGAACGGATTTAAAATCGCCATGGGAAAAACGACAATTTATGGCGAGCGCATCCAAGCGTTGCGGCGGGCGATGGAGCGGCTCAGCCAGGAACAGCCGCGGCCTGAAACAGCGCGCGGGCGCGAGGAAACGTTGGACCTTGCTCCGGCATATATCAAGATGTTGAAGGAGAAAATCCAACTCGGTCCGCGCAAGCTGAAGGTCGTCGTCGACTGCGGCAACGGCACCCCATCGATCATTGCGCCACAAGTGCTCAAAGAGTGGGGATGCGATGTCGTCCCGCTTTACTGTGAATCCGATCCAACGTTTCCGAACCATCATCCGGACCCGGTCGTGCCGGAGAACTTAACGGCCTTGATTGAGATGGTGCGCAAGGAGCAGGCTGATCTTGGCATCGCGTTTGACGGCGACGGTGATCGGATCGGGGTTGTGGATGAAACGGGTGCGATCCGTTGGGGCGACCAACTGATGGTGCTGTTCTGGCGCGAGATTCTTAAGCGCTATCCGGGAGCCGACGCGCCCGTTGAAGTGAAATGTTCGCAAGCGCTTGTTGAGGAAATTGAGCGGCTCGGCGGGAAACCGTTCTTCCATCGCACCGGCCATTCGCACGTCAAAGCGACGTTGCGCCGTCGTCCGGAGATCCCGTTTGCTGGTGAAATGTCTGGCCATTTGTTCTTCAATGATGAGTTTTACGGCTATGACGATGCACTGTACGCCGCTGGGCGCCTGCTTCGATTACTGTCGCACGATGAGCGCCCGCTGTCCGAGTGGTTTGCCGATGTGCCGCGGTACGCGGCGACGCCGGAGACGCGAGTTGCTTGTCCGGAAGAGAAAAAACCAGCTGCCATTGCTGCGGTGAAAAACCAGTTCGCTGGCCGCTATCCGGTTGTTGACGTCGATGGCGCCCGCATCCAGTTCCCGGAAGGCTGGGGGTTGGTGCGGCCGTCGAACACGCAGCCGATTCTCGTCTTACGCGCAGAAGCGAAGACGGAGGAAGCGCTGGCGGAGATTAAGCGGCAACTGGCTGATTGTCTCCATGCTCTTGAATTGTGCATCGATTGGTGATGTTCATTTCCAAGCTGCCCGAAATGCTTGGGCCTGTTCTTGATGGTGCGCTCTGTTTGGCGCAAAAACTCTTTTCCGGCGCGGCGCCCGCTATCTCGTGCGGGCCGCCGGCGCCGGTTTGTTTTTGCTGTCGCAGGGGGTTAAAGCTTGATTTCTTGCCAGTTATTTGTCCATAATAGATAGGGGTAAAAACGAGTTGTAGGAGAGTTGAAGGCGTGGTGATCCGTGAATCGTTGCAATATATTCAAGATGCATACGCGGCATTGACGGAGTTGAGCATGCTTATCGTCGATGATCACGGCGCTCCCGTGACGAAAGTATCGAATATGACCGAGCTGGCGGAGCTCGTTTTGTTTGCAGCTGAAAGGGAAGCGCCATCGTTTTTCTGCCCGCGAGAACTTGTTATTGACGGATGGCAGCGTCCATCGGTCGTACCGGTCGGGCGTTTTGGCATGAAAAGCATCGTCGCTCCCGTGTTTGTCGATGAGAAGGCGGAATATTGGATTTGGGCGGGCGTGTTTATCGAGGAAGAGACGAAATGGCTCATTTGCGAACAGCCGCTGGCAGCCGGCGGAAAGTGGGTGTCAGCCATCGAACGATCGGTGGCGCTGCCGGCGCGGGCAGTCGAAGCGAAGTTAAAAGATATAGAAAAGATGGCGGTCATATGCGGGGAATTAATCAGCGGCGAGCGCCGCAAGCAGCAATGCTGTGAATACGGAAAACGGCTTGAAGCAGTGGTCACGGACAGCTCCGCCCTAGCGGACGTGGACAAGCTGCTTTTTGAGTTGCGGGCGTTCGATGAACGCGTCGATATGGCGTTGTATATCGCCAAGTGTCCGCAAGGATGGATGGTGGCGGCGGCAAGCGGGGAAAAGGCCGGAAAGCTGCGCGGCAAGATGATCGATGCGTTGTTTCCGCCGCTTTCGTCTTCGAAGCCGCCGCTTCGTTCGGTTTACGTTCAAGATGCCGCTTTGGATCCACGCTTTTCCTTTTTTGTCCGCCATGGCATCCGCCCGAAAGCGATGATTGCGTATCCGGCGATGTACGGGAAAACAATGGAAGGATGGGTCATGATCGGCAGTGAGGCGGCCTCTTCACTGCCAGCGGCGCTTCGTTCGGTCGGCTCCGCCCTCGTTCAACATTGGCTGCTTCTGGCTAAATGTACAGAGGCCGATATGAAAATGGACCGCCATTTGATGCGCCTTTCGATGTTGATGGAAATTGGACGGGCCATGCGTATGGTGCAGAACGAGGAAGAAATCATCCGGATGATGGCCGAATTCGCCGCGGAGCTCGCTTACGGCGATTTCGTCTGCGTGGTATGGTCTAGCGATGGCCAAACAGCCGTTGTCCACGAAGGAGCGATGGACGTAGAAATGGCCGTTCGTTATCGGGATGATGTCTGCCGTCGCTATGGCTGTCACGGCGAGAAGGCGAAAAGCGAGGTGCCGGCGTTGCTTGATGTCGAGGGCAAATCGGTGATGGAAGTGCCGTTTTTCGTCGGCGATGGCCGCTATGGCGTTCTCGCCGTTCATATAAAGAAAGGAAGGGAAGCGAAAGAGGCGGAAGTGTATATGACGGCGCTGGCCGCGATTGGTGCGATGATGATTAGCGGCAAGGCCCACGGTGGGAATGATGGGACGGTCAATATCGACATGCTGTCCGAGCAGTTGACAGCCCGGGAGATGGATGTATTGGAGCTGCTCATTCAAGGCTGCAGCAACCGCGAAATTTCAGAACGGTTGTTCATTAGCGTCCATACCGTGAAAAATCATATTACGAACATTTTTCAAAAAATTGGCGTCAATGACCGGTCGCAGTTGATCGCCCTTGTGTATCAACTAAACCACCGCCGGCAGCGCCGCTAAGGGGACATCATTGGACGATGGGTGCCATGATGTCTTTTTTTTTGGATGTAGGAAATTGGAATGAACCCCATTTTGTATTATAATGAGTTGTAGTAAATAAGAACTATTTTTCGATAGATGGAACAATAAAGGAGAAAAATAGCATTCGAATCCGTTTTCCCCAGCGCTGGAACGTGGGATAGTGGAAAAGCTGCCATGTTGCTTTGGCCGGCGCATAAGCATAACAAGGATAGGGGAATGCCGATGAAGCCCAAGGCCATGATCCGAACGATGGCGATCGTGAAAACGGCGGACATTTTAAAAGCGATGGACATTACCGAGGAACTGGCGAAGAGAATGGGGTTTTTGCCGCGCGATTGCCTTTTTCTTCGGCTCGCGACAGAGGAAGCGTGCACGAATGCGTATGAATATTGTCAAAAAACGAGAAAACTGCCATTTAGGATATTTTGGAAAATTGATGCGAGACAGTTTATGATCATTGTCAAACAGCGAGGAGGATGCTTCTCCGTAGCCCAAACTGATGTCGTCAACACTGGGCCGCGCGGCAGGGGGCTGCAGCTGATCACCCATATCGTCGACGATGTATACGTGAAGCAAGCGGGAAACAACGTCTTGTTTTGCATGTGCAAATGCAAAAAAAAGAGTGACTATTGGAGGAAACAAGATGGAGACAAAACAAGGGGCAATTTGCACGCTTACATGGGCAGAAGATATTACCTTAAACAATGTCGAATCGTTCCGTCAAGCGCTGGAAAAGTTGCTGGACAAACAGGCGGATCAATTGATCGTCAACATGGAGGGGGTCAAATACATTAACAGCGCCGGACTCGGGGTCATCGCTGACAGCGTCATGGCGGCGAGAGCCCGACAAAAAGAGTTGGTCATTGCCGGAGTGGAAGGGTCGCTTGCAGAAATTTTCCATATCGTCAAATTTTCTTCGTTTATCAAACTATTTGCCACAGAGAAGGAAGCCATGGATTATTTCAGTGGAGAATGACGTTCTATGGTGGATGGGTTTTGGGAACATGTTCAACGTTATGACCACCTCGCGTGGCGAGAGTTGCTTCTCGGCTTGGAAAAAATGAATGTATTCGTTGGGCCGGGCGATTATGTGTATTGGCTCGCAGCGCCGGAACAAAGGCGGCTCTTGTTCATTTCGTCATCATGCGAGCAGCTGTACGGCCTGCCTCCGGACGACTTTTACCGCGATCAAGACATATGGGCAAAAGTGTCCTACCCGGATGACCGCGCCAAGGCGGAAAGAAAATGGTCGCTTCTTTCGGGGGCGGATGCGGGTGCCCAAACGTATCGCATCATCAATCAGCGGGATGGCTCCGTCCGCTGGGTGCTTGAACGGACGTTTCCTGTGCTTGGCCAATTCGGGGAAGTGAGGCTCGTCAGCGGAGTTGTCGCTGATCTGACAGAAGCAAAGCGAAACGAGAATGAACGGCAGCTCGCTGAACAAGTGTACAAAGCGATGGAACAGGCGATGCTCGTAACCGATGGCCAGTTTGTCGTTCAGTTTGTCAATCCGGCGTTCACAAAAATCACTGGCCATGGTGTAGAGATTGTCGGTCAGCCGCTGCATACGCTTTACGCGGGTTATTACGAGGCCTGGCTTTATGAGGTGATTCAAGCGGGAACTGGGGAAAGTGGAGAATGGAGGGGGTGGGTGCGCTGGCGGCGGAAAAACGGTTCGGTCTATGTCAGGCAGACGACGGTGCGGGCTGTGCCTGGCCATGATGGAGGAATCGCTTTTTACTTGTTTTTATTTGCCGGTCCAACTTATGAGAACCCATACATCGCAGCGATGAAAGATGACTTGCGGCTGGCCCGCGAGGTGCAAAAGCGCGTGTTGAGCAAGCCGTTGTCGGCCAAAGGAATCCAGATTGCCGGAACGTACATCCCATCACGGGAGCTGGGGGGCGATATGTACGCCTGGTATCCGATCGACAAACAGCGGTACGGCATTTTTTTAATGGATGTGATGGGTCATGGGGCAGCGGCTTCACTCATTTGCATGTCGGTCCGCTCGCTCTTAAACGGCGTCATCCGCAAAGGGATCGTTCCGACGGAAGTGTTTCGCGAGTTGAACCGCCATATGCGCCAGTTGTACCATGAAAACGGGCGGATGACGTATTATTTCACCGCCGTGTATGTTCTTGTGGATGTCAAGGAACGGATGATTGAATATGCATCAGCCGGCCATCCGCCGGGGTTTTTGTTCCAACCGGACGGAACGGTGGCGGAGTTGGACCGCGGCTGCGCGCCGATCGGGCTGCTTCCGCGCCTTTTTGTCGACAGCGGCCGGTTGCGCTACGAGCCGGGGGCGACGCTTGTGTTGTATTCCGACGGGGCGATTGAAGGGGGGGCGGGATCCGTTCGGCAAAAGATTGAAGCGTTCCGCGATGCGCTAACGCCGCATATTTTATTGGACGAGCAGGTGCTTTTGGACCATCTGCGCCGCCATTTTGCGCAAAAAGGGCCGCTTCCGGACGATTTTTCGGCGGTGGTGGCCAAGCTTGGCTAAACGAGGGGAAAAGCCGCCTGTATTCGGATGATCGATCCGCTTCACAAGCTGCTTTTTCTTTATGTATGAAACGGCACGGCAGCCAACTGTGTCTCGGTTGCAAAAATGGCCTTTTGGGCTATCTTTTTTACGAATCGTGAAAAGACGCATTCACTCCTGCCGCCCAATAATGGCGGCAAACACCAAACTATAGTATAGATTCCTTTCCACAATTCAGGTTAAAATAAAGACAATTACGCTGTTGATTGCGAATACAATATAGAAAAGGCAACAGGAGGGAAGACATATGGCGGTGACGAATCCGGCTGGATTTTGGAAGCGGCTGTTGGCTAACTTGTTGGATGCGATTGTCGTTGGCATTCCGATTTCGATCATCGGCTATTTCATCACTGGCAGTTGGGAAACGAACTGGTTTACGTCATTAGCGAACATCCTTTACGCGTTAATCGTCCCGGCTGTTTGGTACGGATATACGGTCGGCAAGCGGATGCTTGGCATCCGGATTGCGAAAGTCAACGGCGGAAAAGTTGGGGTCGGCACGATGTTTTTGCGCTCGTTCGTTGGCGGACTCGTATACTTTATCACGTTTGGCATTGGTCTCATCATTAGTGCGATTATGGTCGCTGCGAGAGAAGACAAACGGTCGATTCACGATTTTATCGCTGGGACGTATGTGACAACGGAAAAACCGACGGTGTAAAGCAGAAAACAGCAGGGGGTGTCCCAAGAGGGTCGGGACGCCTTTTCTTATCTTTCGTGACGGATCATCAACGATCAAAAGAATGACGCTTTTGAGTGGGGCCTTGTTGTTTTTTAGAAGGCCGGTGAAAAAAGGCTGTCGCACGCCAATCAGCGGCATTTCTCCAAAAAATGAAAGTTGATTTCTCAATGTTTCTCAAATGAAAAAACGACCGGGATCAGCCGCGTTTTTCACTAAATCATCAGCCCTTTAGAGGGCTGGTGAAAAACG
>NZ_LDPD01000006.1:130602-134387 GCF_001026865.1 Geobacillus sp. ZGt-1
TAAATCACCAGCCTTTTAGAAGGCTGGCGATTTAAGAGGGAATATTGCTCTTCAACACTGTTGTTCAAATTGAAAAGTCTTGCGGCGCCACAACTTAATTCCTTGCGATTTCTCCCAAACCGAGCGAATCCGTTGTTTTTCACCAGCCTTTTAGACTAGAAAATCTTTGCAAATCCACACATTCATGATTATGGCCAGGAAGGAAAATGAATGATCATTCACGAATCTATTTAAGCGGTGAAGATAAAGAAAAGACGATTGCATAATGGAAAAGGAGGAGAACGACTTTGTCTTTATCCAGTTATATTATCCGCACAATGTTCGTTGTCATTCCTGGCACAGCGGCGATCGGCATGGCCACATGCCTGGTCAACGGCATTCGCGGGGCGGCATTTTGGTGGACGCTTGTTGCTACGGTGCTGTTTGGCGCGATGCTCGGCTTCGTTTCGGCAACGCTCAACTATCGACGGTTTGTTGCCCCGATTGCCGTTATTAACGAACATTTAGGCAAGATGACAGGCGGAGATTTGACGGTGCGCATACCTCTTGATCGCGTCCAGCAGCTGCGGCCGATTGCGGCGTCGTTAAACGATATGGCAAACGCTTGGCAAAGTGTGATGGGGCAAGTCCAACATCATGCCGAAGAAGTAGCGCAATATTCTCAGCAGCTTGCCGCCGTCGCCGAACAGACGACGAAAGCGACAGAGCAAATTGCGACAACGATGGAAACGCTTGCGGCAAGTGCGGAGGAGCAGGCCGATGCTGTTCGCACCACCGCCGCGTCCGTGCATGATATTTCCCAAACATTGAGCGACGTCGCTTTCCATACGAAAGAAGTGGCGCACCAGGCTGAGAAAACATCGGCGAAAGCAGAGGACGGCAAGCAGTCAATCGGACAAATGTCCAAGCAAATGCAGTTCATTTACGATCATGTGCAAACGCTCGGCCAGGTGGTGAAAGGGCTTGGGGAGCGCTCCAACGAGATTGGACAGATTACGGAAGCGATCACCGGCATTGCGTCGCAGACGAATTTGTTGGCGCTCAATGCGGCGATCGAAGCGGCGCGCGCCGGCGAGCAAGGGAAAGGGTTTGCGGTTGTCGCGGACGAAGTGAGGAAGCTCGCAGAACAATCAGCGCGCTCAGCGCAACAAATTTCCGAGCTGATCGGTTACATTCAAGAAGAAACGAAGCGGGCAGTTGCGTCTGCCGAACAGGTGATCGCCGAAGTGGCGAAAGGATTGAACGTTGCGGCGGCATGCGGCCAATCATTTGCCCATATCCGCGAGGAGGTCGGCCAAGTGAGCAAACAAATTGGACAAGTATCGTCCGCCATCGAGCAAATGACGGAGCATGCTCGTCAAGTGAACGACGCACTCCAACAGATGACCAATATTGTCGAACAGTCAGCGTCTGGTGCGGCCAACGTATCGGCAGCGACCCAGGAACAAATGGCTTCCGTCGAGGAAATCGCCTCTTCGTCGACATCGCTCGGTCAGATGGCGGACGAGATGCGGGCAATGCTGAAGAAATTTTCTGTGTGAGTGAGGAAAAGGACGCTTTCTTCGAGAAAGAGGGGCTTTCAAACGACGTGTGGGAGTCAACGTTTGGAATAAAATGGTTTGCATCTTTGCCAATTGCCTGATAGAATAAAAAAAGTCAGTCATCATTGTGATACGCTTATCTGCTAGGGGAGTCCGAGAGCCGGGCTGAGAAAAGAACGCGATGAAGTTCTTTGACCCTTTGAACCTGATCTGGGTCATGCCAGCGTAGGGAAGCAGGCAGCGGGAACAGATGGACGTGTCTTGTTCATTTGGCCTTTTGCCTTCGATCAGGTTCCGGTGTCGGAACCTGTTTTTATTTTGAATCGGCCGCCATCGCCTATTCTCGTGTTTGCCCCGCTTCAGACGGTGTGGCTTCAGATCTGATTTTTCATCATTTTATGTTGAAAGGGGAAGCCACGCATGGAAAACATCCGCTCGTTTATGTCGTTTCCGGAAAGCCGCAAAGTGTACATCGAAGGGTCGCGCCCGGATGTGCGCGTGCCGATGAGAGAAATTGCTTTATCGCCAACGAAAACGCCGCAAGGAATGGTGGAAAACAAACCGGTGCGTGTCTACGATACGACGGGCCCGTATACGGATCCCGATTTTGAACCGGACGTGGAGAAAGGCTTGCCTCCTCTTCGCCGCCGCTGGATTGTCGAGCGCGGCGATGTGGAGGAAATGGAGCGGTCTTCTGTTGCGATCCAACGTTCGCTTCCGTTTGTGCGCCGTCCATTGAGGGCAAAGCCCGGAAAAACAGTGACACAAATGCATTACGCCAAACGGGGGATCATTACGCCAGAAATGGAGTTTGTCGCGATTCGTGAACAAATCGATCCAGAAATTGTCCGCCAAGAAGTCGCCGCTGGTCGGGCCATTATTCCGGCCAATATTAACCATCCAGAGAGCGAACCGATGATCATCGGACGTCGTTTCCATGTGAAAATTAATGCCAATATCGGCAACTCGGCTGTTTCTTCATCGATTGAAGACGAAGTGGAAAAATTGCTTTGGGCAGTGCGTTGGGGCGCCGATACGGTCATGGATTTATCGACCGGCAAACACATTCATGAAACGCGCGAGTACATCATCCGCAATTCGCCGGTCCCCGTGGGAACGGTGCCGATTTATCAGGCGCTCGAAAAGGTAGGAGGGGTGCCGGAGAAGCTGACATGGGACGTGTACCGCGAGACGCTCATCGAGCAGGCTGAACAAGGAGTCGACTACATGACGATCCACGCCGGTGTGCGGCTTCATTACATTCCGCTCACCGCCAACCGGACGACCGGAATTGTCTCGCGCGGCGGCTCGATCATCGCCCAATGGTGTTTGGCCCACCATGAAGAAAACTTTTTGTATACGCATTTTGAAGAAATCTGCGAGATTTTGAAACAATACGATGTCGCGATCTCCCTTGGCGACGGCTTGCGCCCCGGCTCCATCGCCGATGCGAACGATGAGGCGCAGTTTGCGGAACTCAAGACGCTCGGCGAGCTGACGAAAATCGCCTGGAAGCATGATGTGCAGGTGATGATCGAAGGGCCGGGGCACATTCCGATGCATAAAATTCGCGAAAATGTCGAGCGGGAACAGGAAATTTGTCATGGAGCGCCGTTTTATACGTTAGGGCCGCTTGTCACCGACATCGCGCCCGGGTATGACCATATTACGTCAGCGATTGGCGCCGCCATCATTGGCGCTTATGGAACGGCGATGCTTTGTTACGTAACGCCCAAAGAACATTTAGGGTTGCCGAATAAAGAGGACGTACGCGCCGGGGTCGTGGCCTATAAAATCGCCGCCCATGCGGCTGATCTGGCAAAAGGGCATCCAGCCGCTCAGCAGCGTGACGACGCGCTCTCGAAAGCGCGCTTTGAATTTCGTTGGAACGATCAGTTCAATTTATCCCTCGATCCGGAACGGGCCCGCGAATACCATGATGAAACATTGCCGGCTGAGGCGGCGAAAACGGCTCATTTTTGTTCGATGTGCGGGCCGAAATTTTGTTCCATGAACATTTCACATGAACTGCAACGGAAAATCAAAGAGGAGGGGATGAAAGAAAAAGCGCAACAATTTATTCGGCAAGGGTCGTCGCTGTATCAATGACAAGAAGCGGGCTGCGATGCTCGGCATGGTGGAGAGGATATGGAAGTTCGATCAACGGAAAAAGCATGAGCTGGAAAACGCTCGGTGCTGATCGAAGCAGCGGAGGGGGGCGAACGTTCATCGTCTTTGGCGAGG
>NZ_LDPD01000006.1:135456-135536 GCF_001026865.1 Geobacillus sp. ZGt-1
ACGGAAAAAGCCAATCGAAAGAAACGTACACACACCTTTTGTTGTCGAACATGCGGATATACCTCAAACGATGACCGCAT
>NZ_LDPD01000006.1:135713-135804 GCF_001026865.1 Geobacillus sp. ZGt-1
GCTAAGTGGGGGTAGTTGACCGCCCCTCTTGTTTGTTGTGCAAATTGGTCCGGTTCCTTATTATTTTAAAAATATATAATTTTTAAAAAAT
>NZ_LDPD01000006.1:135812-154282 GCF_001026865.1 Geobacillus sp. ZGt-1
AAATCGTTTCGGATTGATTATGATAATGGCATAAGGTGCAAATTTCTAGTCATAGAATGATCATGCGGGGAAAACTGCGCAGTCTATCGCGGCGCCTTCGCCGGCGCTTCGCTTCCATAGACAGCGGCCAGTTGCGTCATCGAACCGTGGATGATGCCGGCCGCTTCTTTTTATGGCGAAAGGGCCGGGTTTCAGAAGGTTGATCGCGTTTTTCTAGCAGCTTAGTGAAAAAATAACCCCTTCTCCTGCATCGACCGCTTTTCGAGAAAAAAGATTTTGATGATGTCTTGATGTGAGAAAGCCATTGGTATGATAGGCTGCTTCTTGAACGTGAGACGGGCATGAGGGTGATGGGCGTGCGCATAAACTGAAACGAAGGGCTATGAGGAGGGATGGGATTGAACACATTTTCCGATATTGTGCAGACGATGCCGCCATATTTGTTCTCCCGATTTCAGAAGAAAAAAGAAGAATTGCTAAAGCTCGGGGTCGATGTCATTGATTTAGGGATCGGCGCCCCCGATTTGCCGCCCCCTTCCTTTGTCATCGAAGAGTTGAAAGAAGCGCTCGATGCGCCAGAACACTATACGTATTCGCCGTATGGCGGCTGCAGGGAGTATCGGGAAGCGGTCGCGCGTTTTTATGAACGGGAATATGGCGTCAAGCTCGATCCGGAGACCGAGGTGTTGGCGTTAATCGGCTCGAAAGAAGGAATCGTCCATTTGCTGCAAGCCGTTCTCAATCCCGGCGAGCTCGCCTTAGTGCCTGATCCGGGCTATCCCGTCTATCGGACGGCCGTCCATTTTGCCCGCGGCCAGAGCCTATCGCTGCCGCTCGATGCGCAACATGGTTATATTCCTCGGTTTGATGCGCTTCCCTCGTCCGTTTATGACCAAGCGAAAATCATGTTTCTCAATTATCCGAGCAATCCGACGGCCGCCGCTGTCGATTTGGATGTATTTGCCGAAGCCGTTTCACTTGCCCGTCAGCACCAGATGTTCATTGCTCATGATGCGGCCTACTCGTTCGTGACGTTTGCCGGTTTTCAAGCGCCGAGCATTTTGCAGGTGGACGGGGCAAAGGAAGTGGCGGTGGAATTTGGATCGTTGTCCAAAAGCTATAACATGGCCGGCTGCCGCATCGGATACGTAGTCGGAAACCGGGACATGATTCGAGCGCTTTCGGTGATCAAGAGCAACACGGATACGTGCCAGTTTATTCCGATCCAGAAGGCGGCGGTGGCCGCTTTGACGAACGGACGGACGTTTATTCGAGAAAATAGCCGCATTTATGAACAACGCATGAATATGATGGTCGAGAGACTTCGAGAACTGGGCATCGACGTGCAGCGGCCGAAAGCGACCTTTTTCTTGTGGATCCCGGTCTATGACGGATACTCGTCCGAACGATTTGCCGCCAAATTGCTGGAAGAAGCGGGAGTCATCGTAACACCGGGAACAGCGTTTGGATCCGCAGGGGAAGGATATGTCCGCGTATCGCTGTCAGCGCCGATGGAGCGTCTGCAGCAAGCCGTTGAACGATGGAAGCAAGTGGATTGGGAGGAATCGGCGCGATGAAGAGAACGATGCGTCACATCACGGTGGCTCAAGCCATCGTCGAATGTTTCAAACAGGAACAAATCCGTTATGTGTTTGGTGTGCCGGGGGAAAGTTATTTGCCCCTGCTTGATGCCATCTATGATGAGCCATCCATCGAGTTCATCTCCGCCCGCCATGAAGGGGGTGCTTCCTTTATGGCGGAAGGGTATGCGAAAGCGTCGCGGAAGTGCGGCGTCGTGCTGGCTACAAGGGCGGTTGGCGGGGCGAACTTAACGATCGGCGTCCATACCGCCAGGCAAGATTCCACTCCGATGGTCGTGTTTTTGGGGCAAGTGAACAGCCGCTTCCTAGGACGTGAAGGATTTCAGGAAGTCGATATGGAAGCGTTTTTTCGTCCGATCGCCAAATGGGTGGTCGAAATTCGCGAAGCCGAGCGGGTGCCAGAGCTGGTGCAACGGGCGTTTCGCACCGCGAAAACAGGGCGGCCCGGCCCCGTCGTCGTTTCACTGCCAGAAGATGTATTTTCCAAAACGATAACGGAAGCAGTGATGGCCGAGACCTATGTGCCGAAGCCGGCCCCAAGGCAAGAGGATATACGGAATATAAAGGAGCGGCTCGAGCGCGCCAAACGGCCGCTCGTGATTGCCGGCGGCGGCGTCAAATGGTCGGGAGCCGAGCAGCTGCTGCGCTTATGGGCGGAAAAGTATGCACTTCCAGTCATGGCGGCGTTCCGGAGGCATGATGTGTTTCCCCACAACCATCCGTGCTATGTCGGCCACCTAGGCCTAGGGACGCCGAAAGAGGTCATGGAAACGGCTGAGCAGGCCGATGTGGTGATTGCGTTGGGGACGCGGCTGTCGGAAGTGACGACGCAAGATTACCGTTTGCTATCTCCAACGCAGACGCTGATTCATATCGATATTGACAGCGATGGGCTCGGAAAAGTGTATGCACCGGATATCGCGGTTTGGGCTGACTGTCGGGAAGCGCTGTCCCGTTTGCTCGATATCGCGGTGCAGCCGTCTTGGCAGGAATGGGCGGCTGAACGGAGGGAACGGTACGAACAAACGGCCGCGCTGCCGCTTGAAAAACGAACTCTCCATGAAGCGGTCATGGCGAGTTTAGGTCACCATTTGCCGAAAAATGCGGTCATTACGAACGATGCTGGGAATTTCGCCGGTTGGCTTCACGCCTTTTTCCCGTTTGGGGATGGGCACACGTACATCGGCCCGACGTCAGGAGCGATGGGATATGGCATGCCGGCTGCCATTGGCGCGAAACTGGCCTTTCCCGACCGGACCGTCGTTTCTTTATCCGGGGATGGCGGCTTTATGATGACGGTGCAGGAGTTGGAAACGGCCGCTCGATACGATATTCCGATCATTAGCATTGTGTTTAACAATCATATGTACGGCACCATCCGCATGCATCAAGAATTGCAGTTTCCGGGGCGGGTCATCGGCACCGATTTAGGCCGCGTGTCGTTTGCCCGGTTGGCAGAATGCTTGAACAGCTGCGGATTCCAAGTGCAGACGGAACAACAGTTCACGGAAGCGCTTCTGTTGGCGCTTGAAGCCAAGAAGCCGACGGTGATTGAAGTGTTGACCGATCCGAACCACATTTCGGTGGCGGCAACGATCCAAGACTTGCGGGCCAAGAGGAAGTCCTGACGATCATCGCTCGGCGTTCAATGTATAAATTATCTCAATAAATCATCTAGAAAAATGGGGGGAGTATACAGTGAAAATCCAAAACTATATCAATGGAGAATGGAAGGAGCCAAGCACCGGGCAATTTGCGCCGGTGATCAATCCGGCGACGGGGGAAACGATTGCCGAGGTGGCGATGTCCGGGCCAAACGATATCGATGAAGCGGTTCAGGCAGCCAAAGAAGCGCAAAAACAGTGGGCCCTCGTGCCGGCGCCGAAACGCGCGGAAATCTTGTATAAAGTTGGGATGCTGCTAAAGGAGCGGAAAGAACAGTTGGCCCGGATGTTGACGATGGAAATGGGCAAAGTGATTGAGGAAGCGCGCGGCGAAGTGCAGGAAGGCATTGATATGGCGTTTTACATGGCGGGAGAAGGACGGCGGTTGTTCGGCGATACGACGCCGTCTGAACTGAAGGACAAATTTGCCATGAGTGTCCGCGTGCCGGTTGGAGTGGTCGGCATCATCACGCCATGGAATTTTCCCATTGCCATCGCCACTTGGAAGTCGTTTCCGGCCATTGTTGCCGGCAATGCGGTCGTATGGAAGCCAGCGCCCGAGACACCGATCATGGCGCAGGAATTAGCCCGCATTTTTGAAGAAGCGGGCTTGCCGCCGGGAGTGTTTCATGTGGTTCACGGTGACGGGCCGACAGTCGGCAATGCGCTCGTCGAGCATCCTGATGTCAAGGTCATCTCATTTACCGGATCGAATGAAGTCGGGCGGATGATTGCGGAAAAATGCGGACGGCTGTTGAAAAAGGTGTCGCTTGAAATGGGAGGAAAAAACGCCGTCATTGTGATGGATGATGCGGATTTGACATTGGCGGTTGACGGCATCATCTGGAGTGCGTTCGGCACGTCGGGGCAGCGGTGCACGGCGTGCAGCCGGGTCATCGTCCATGAGCGGGTGAAACAGGAGCTTGAGCGGCGTCTGCTTGAAGCCGTGAAAACATTGAAAATCGGCAACGGGTTGGATGAAACGGTCAAAGTCGGACCCGTCATCCATGAAGAGGCGCTGCAAAAAATCGACCGCTACGTGCGCATTGGCGTAGAAGAAGGGGCGAAACTGCTTGTGGGTGGCTATATATTGCGCGAGGGCGACTATGCGCGCGGCTTTTATTACGCGCCGACGATTTTCACCGATGTCACGCCGAATATGCGCATCGCCCGCGAAGAAATTTTCGGCCCGGTTGTGTCGATCATTTCCGTCCGCAGTTTGGACGAAGCGATCGCCGTCAACAACAGCGTCGATTATGGGCTGTCAAGCGCCATTTTCACACGCGATGTCAACAATGTATTCCGAGCGATGCGCGATTTGGACACCGGCATCGTGTATGTCAACGCCGGCACAACGGGAGCGGAAATTCATTTGCCGTTTGGCGGCACGAAAGGGACGGGCAACGGCCACCGCGACTCCGGCGTCGCTGCGCTTGACGTATTCACCGAATGGCGGAGCATTTATGTCGATTTCAGCGGCAAGCTGCAGCGGGCGCAAATCGATACCGATGATTGAACCGGGCTGTCGCTTGCAACATGGCCGGCAAAAGAGAAGCGAAGATCAACGTGGAACATATATCGTGAATCGAAGCAGCGGCCGCGGCAAAGATGTGAAAAAAGCGGCTGTCATGTGAGCGTATGGCAAAGAATCGGTGACGGAGGGGGAAAGAACGATGAAAGTGCTTGTGCTTGGAGCGGGGCTGATGGGCAAAGAAGCAGCACGCGATTTAGTGCAAAGCCAAGATGTTGAGGCGGTGACGTTGGCGGATGTCGATTTGGCTAAGGCGGAGCAGACGGTGCGGCAGCTTCATTCCAAAAAGCTTGCCGCTGTGCGGGTGGATGCCAGCGACAAGCAGCAGCTGTCGGCTTTCATGAAAGGGCACGATGTGGTTGTCAACGCCTTGTTTTACCAGTTTAACGAAACGGTGGCGAAAACAGCTATTGCAGCTGGCGTCCATTCTGTCGATTTAGGCGGCCATATCGGCCATATCACCGACCGGGTGCTTGAGCTGCATGAACAAGCCCAAGCCGCTGGGGTGACCATCATCCCCGACCTTGGCGTCGCACCCGGAATGATCAACATTTTATCCGGCTATGGGGCGAGTCAACTCGATGAGGTGGAATCCATCTTGCTGTATGTTGGCGGCATCCCTGTCCGCCCCGAACCGCCGCTGGAGTACAACCATGTGTTTTCGCTCGAGGGGCTGCTTGACCATTACACCGATCCGGCCTTGATCATCCGCAACGGCCAAAAGCAGGAAGTGCCGTCCCTTTCGGAAGTCGAGCCGATTTATTTCGACCGGTTCGGGCCGCTTGAAGCGTTTCACACCTCAGGCGGGACGTCGACGCTCTCGCGCTCGTTTCCGAACTTGAAGCGGCTCGAGTACAAAACGATCCGCTACCGCGGCCATGCGGAAAAATGCAAGCTGCTTGTCGATTTGAATTTGACGCGCAACGATGTGGAAGTTGAGATCAATGGATGCAGAGTCAAGCCGCGCGATGTGCTGCTTTCCGTCCTGAAGCCGCTGCTCGATTTGAAAGGAAAAGATGATGTGGTGTTGCTTCGGGTCATCGTCGGCGGTAGAAAAGATGGAAAAGAAACGGTGCTGGAATACGAAACCGTCACGTTCAATGACCGCGAAAATAAGGTGACGGCGATGGCGCGTACGACGGCCTACACCATTTCCGCTGTCGCCCAGCTCATCGGCCGTGGGGTGATCACAAAGCGCGGCGTCTATCCGCCGGAGCAAATCGTTCCGGGGGATGTATATATGGACGAGATGAAAAAACGAGGAGTGGTGATTAACGAGAAGAAAACGGTTCGCTTATGAAAAAAGCATCATAGAGTGATGATAAGAGATGATGACAATGATCCGAATAAAAAACACGCCTGTTTCTCACCGAGAAACGGGCGTGTTTTCGTTTTGTCCGCAACGGTTGCTTTTATACAGTTTTCGTTGCCGATGGCTCCCGTTTGCGCCAGGCAAGGAAAAGGAATGCAACAAGCGACAGCGCCATGGCGATCATAAACGGCGCCTTTGCGGAAACGGCATGACCGATGACGCCAGATAGCACTGGAGCGATGGCCGACCCCATCCAGCGAACGAAGTTGTACATGCCGGAAGTGACGCCGCGTTCATACGGCGATGTTTCCATCACATAGCCTGTAAACAAGGCGTTGTTTAAGCCGGATACAAGGCCCGACAAAATGATAAGGACGATCATGAACCATGTTTGTTCAGCGACCGCTAAAAGCAGCAATAAAACGGCAAACAGCAATAAGCTGTAAGGCAATATTTGTTTCGATTCGTATTTTGCTTCAAGCCGGTGGGCCAACGCTGCCGATCCGTAGGCGAGGCAAAGCCCCCAGCCGAAAAAGACAAGACCGATTTGAATCGCCGATAACTTCATGACCAGAGGCGAATAGGCCAAAACAACGAAAAAGCCGTAATAATAAAGCATCCCGCCGATCGCCCCTTTTAAAAACGGCGGAAAGGCGAGCAGATGCCGCATTTCCTGCCATCCGACTGCTTTTTTCGGTTTTCCTTTGTTTGGATCATACACAAAAAATGCGACAAGCAAAAAGGCGATAAAAATGAGTACGCTTGTGCCGATAAACGGGTAGCGCCATGAATGTTGGCCCAGCAGTCCACCGATGAGCGGACCGCCGGCCATGCCGAGGCCGATCGCCGCCTCATACAAGCCGACAGCGGTGCTTGCCTGCGGTGTCAAAGCGATTAACAGTGTCATAGCCGTTGCAAAAAAGGTGGCATTGCCAAGCCCCCAACCGGCGCGGAAGATCGACAGTTGTGGAATGTCGGCGGCGAAACCGCACAATAATGAGAAAATCGTGACAAGGCCAAGTCCGATCACCATCATTTGTTTATCACCAACGCGGCTGACGACAAGGCCAACGGGAATCATCATGACCGCCATCGTAAAAATATAGGCGGTAAACAACATTTCCACTTGCCAGTGGGTCGCGCCGATGCTTTCGGCGATGACCGGCAAAATCGGATCGACGACGAAAAAACGTCGCACAAAACAAAAAAAGATATCCCCGCTAGACTCGGGATATCCGGTTATGTGAAGGCTATATGTCCGCTTTTTTTGCTTCAAGCGCTTCTTTTACCGCTGCCTCGATCTCCTGATAGCTCGTGCAGCGGCAAATATTGGACTCCAGCCATTCTTGAATCGTCGCTTGATCCGCGCCCGGATGCCGCTCGATGAGTGCGTGGGCGTTCATAATGAATCCAGGAGTGCAATAGCCGCACTGAAAGGCGAAGTGGCGGACGAAGGCGTGCTGAATGGGGGCATCATCAAGCCCTTCGATCGTGGTGATTTCTTTGCCGACTGTCTCAATCGCGAGCATCATGCACGATTTGATTGGCGTGCCGTCGACTAAGACGGTGCAGGCGCCGCAGTCGCCGTTCAAACAGCCTGGCTTGGCCCCGGTCAGCCCCAGCCCATCGCGCAAAACAAACAGCAGCGTTTCGGCTTGGCGAGTGACGATCGATCTTCGTTCTCCATTAACGTGCAGCACAAGCTCCCGCTTTGTCGTTTCCTCCATGTCCGCATGCTCACCTCCTGTTTAGACGGTTTCTCCGTCTCCGAGCTCACGAAGCATATCTTCAAGCAGCTGGGCGGCCACGAACAGCCGGTAGTCTGCTGAGCCTTCAATATCGTGCAAAATCGGGCGCGGGAAGGCGTCAACCGCTGCTTGGATTCGTTCACCAACTGGGCGGTTCCGGTCGTTGAGGTGCGCCTCAACGTCAGCCGAGCGAAACGGAAACGGGCAGATGCCGCTTAGGGCAACGCGAACCGTCCCGTCTTTTTTCAGCGCTGCAATCGTCACAAGCGGGTAGCCGACTTCCCCTTGCTTGCGGCGCTTGCGGTGGAAATGGGGCAGGGTGGCGGTGGCACGGTCAACCTTGAACTGGACGACAAATTCACCGCGGCCAAGCTGCAGCTGTTGATGAAACAAGTCAAGGAAGCGGCATTGCCTGATGCCGTATGGTCCGGCGATGATGACATCCGCCTCGGCGACGAATAGCGGCAGTGCGGTCTCACGGTAAAAAATTTGTCCGCAGATGTTGCCGCCGAGCGTAATTTGGTTGCGCGCTGTCCGGTCGGCGACTTCTCGCGCCGCTTTTGTCAATAACGGGAACGGATTTGCTTCTTCGAGCTCGCCGAGGGAGAGCGCCGCTCCGAGCACGAGAGAACCATTGTCGACATCAAGCGACCGACATTCAGGGATCGATTTTATGTCAATGACGGCCGCGGTGCGGACAAGGTTCAACCGAGACAACGTGATGATTTCCGTGCCGCCGCTGTAGTAGAGCGGTCGTTTTCCATCCCGCTCGAGCGCCGCAAACAGCGCTGTCGCTTCGGCGATCGACTGCGGCCGGTAGTAGGCAAAGTCAAACGGAACCATAGGAGTCCCCTTTCTGTGTCCGCCAAATGAGTTCAGGCACAAGCGGCAGTTCATTGAGCGGCACGCCGGCAGCGAGAGACAAGGCGTTTGCCAAGGCGGCGGGCATGCCGATCAAGCCATGTTCGCCGATGCCGCGAGCGCCGTATGGGGCATCGATTTGCGGCGTTTCGACAAACTCAACGATGTACTCTGGATGTTCGCCGAAGCGAATCGGCCGGTATGTGCGCAACTGTGGGTTTAACACGCGCTGTTCGTTGTCAAAAAGAAACCCTTCGCGGCTGGCAAAGCTTAGCCCCATGCTCATCGCCCCCATCGCTTGGCCAAGCGCTGCCTTTGGGTTGAGCACTTTGCCGGCATCAATGACCGCATACGCTTTGACAATGCGATACGTGTAGTCGCGGCGGTTGAACTCAATTTCCACTCCCTCGGCGCATACGCCCCATTCCGGTCCCGGTTTGCCGGCGCCGGTCTCCGGATCAAGCGGGGTCAAGTGGCGCAAAATGTAGTGGCCGCGCCCGATCACTTGCCCGCCGATGGCGTTGCCGTTCGGAAACTTGTAGCCATAGGCGATGTCTTTGATCAGAAGAAAGATGGCCGGGTCATCGCGCAAAAAGACGCGCCCGAATCCGACTTCCAAATCGTCCGGCGAGGCCCGCAAGACGCAGGCGGCGATGTCTTTTAACTGACGGATGGCGTCGTCGGCAGCGGCAAGCGCCGCACGTCCGGCCATAAACGTCCCGCGGCTGGCGACTGTTTTCCAATGTTCCGGCGTCGTTTGCGTATCAATATCCATTTTGACATGGACACAATCGACGTCCATCTTCAGCCGTTCAGCAACGATTTGCGCGAGCACCGTTTTCGTTCCGGTTCCGATTTCGACGACGCCGGAGATGACGTTGACACTGCCGTCGGAGTTGAACGTTAAGATGACGCCCGAGCTAGCATCTGTGTCGATCGTCGATGTTTTCCAGCCGCTGCTGATTCCCTTTGCTCTTACCGTATAAGCGTCCACTTCGACGCGCTGCCACTCGTCCCAGCGCATCAGCTCGCGCAACCGGTCGAGGCAGGCTGATATGTTGCCGACGTTGCTTTTTGTGAGCCGCACTTGCGTCGGGGTCGTATGCCCCGGGCGGATGGCATTTTTGCGCCGCACGTCCCATGGGTCAAGTTGAAGCGTTCGTGCCAATTCATCGATGGCCCGCTCGACGGCAAATGCCTGTTCGCAATGGCCAAAACTGCGAAACGGCGTCGCGTACGGGCGATTCGTATAGACGCACAATGAATCACAAAAGACGTTTTCGACATGGTACGGGCCGGTGCAATCGACGGCTGCGGCGCGGCTGACATCGATCGCCTTGTCGGAATAAGCCCCGCCGTCAAATAGAAACAAGATTTCCATGGCCTTGAGCAAGCCCTCTTTTGTCGCGCCGATTTTGACGGTTGCCTCCAAACCGATATGGACGGGCGAAGTGACCATGTCATGCTCGCGGCTGTTCCAGACGCTCACTTTTCGGCCGCCGACCGCTTTGGAGGCAAGGTAGGCAAGCAACTCAAGCTGGACGGGCGCTTTTCCTCCGTAGGCGCCGCCGACAAGCGGCGTATGGACGATGACTTTGCCGGTTTCTTCGCCAAAATACGTATGAAGCAACTTCTTGATCATAAACGGTGACTGTGAGGAGGCGGAAATATGGATCGTGCCGTCCGGCCAAATTTCTGCCGTGGCGCAGCGTGTTTCCATCGCGATATGATCGGAAGGGGCGAACGATACGCTTGTTTCGACGATGACGTCGCTTTCAGCAAACCCTTGTTCAATGTTGCCTTTTCGGATTTTTGTCCGGTGGGCGACGTTTGTCCCTGGCTCAGGATGAGTCGTTTTGTTTTTTTCATAGCGGTCGAGATGTTCATGCAATAATGGAGCGCCTTCTTTCAACGCTTCGCGCGGCGAGCCGACGGCTGGAAGCGGTTCGTAAACGACGCGGACGAGGCGGGCCGCTTGTTCGGCTTGCGCGAGCGTATCGGCTACGACGACGGCGACGACTTCGCCATAGTAGCGCACTTTGTCGACGGCGATCGGCGGACGATCGCGCATGTCTTCACCGGTGAGCGGAAGCCCTTCGCCGGTCACAACAGCATGGACGCCGTGGACGGCGAGCGCGCGGCGTGCATCCAGCGAGAGGATGCGCGCATGGGCGTATGGGCTTGTTACTAGAGCGGCATGAAGCATCCCCTGTTCTTTGAAATCGTTCGTATATTTCGCCCGGCCGGTCACTTTATCCCACGCTTCTTTGCGGATGATGCTTTTACCGATGGCCACGGTGGCGTCCCTCCTTTTCTTCTCGATCCATGACGGCACGCTTATAATCGTCTATCGTGTCAATGTCGATGCCGATCGTCTCATCGCCTTCATACAAGAGACCGCGCCAACGCGGATGGTGAAACAGTGTGCGCCCCCCGGCATCGCCCCTTAGAGCAAGCAAGGCAGGGAACGTTTGTTTCCCAAAAATGACTGGGGGCATCGGCGTGCCGAAGCGGGTGAAGGCGACGTAATCAGGACGGTGGCGGCGGTAAAGGTCGGTAAGCGCATTGATTACGTCCGCAGTGACAAATGGTTGGTCCGCCAACAATACGACAGCGGCGTCCGCCCCGCTAGCGAGCGATTCCCGCAAGCCGCAGGCAAGCGAATGCGCCTGCCCACGGCAATGGTCAGCGCAACGGGTGAAGCGGCAGTTTTCATGATTCCGAAGCTCGTCTGGAAGCCACGCGAGCGCATCGTCCGGAGGAACGACGACGATGACGGGCGAAAGGCGGGAACGAAGCGCCGCTTTAAGGCTGGCGGCCCCCAGCGTGCTTTCTCCCCAAGGCAAAGCGCGTTTATCCGTTCCCATCCGCCGGCTTTCTCCAGCCGCCAAATAAATGACAGCGATGGTTGGGCCATTCATGATACTCTCTCCGTTGATCGCCCGCGAAGGACGCTGATCAATTCGGCGGTGATGCTAACGGCGATCTCATACGGACCGCGTGCGCCGATGGAAAGCCCTGCCGGCGAACGGACAAATGGAGGCGTCGAGCCGGAAGGAAAGAGGCGGTCCGTGCGCCGCCGCGGACCGAGCACGCCCAGATAAGCGAGCGGCATGTCGGCTAACAAGGAAACGAGTTCGCGGTCGCGTTCAAACTGATGGGTCGTGATGACGACAAAGTCGCGCTCGTTTAGGCGAAGCCGCGGAACAGTTTCATGCGGAAAGCCCATGACGAAGGCGTCGGCGTCCGGAACATGGGATGGGTGAATTTTGGTGCCGCGCTTCCGCCGGGCATCGAGTACCCGCTCCCAGAGGACGGTATTCGTCTCGTTTGAGTTCCGGCCGATAAATACGATGACTTCCGCAACATCCAAATCGTCAAGGCAGGCCGGAGGACCGTCGGCGCCGAAGCTTTGGATAAGCGACCATTCAGCTGTCGCCGTGCATAGCCTTGTATTGGCGTCAACGTGGTGGGTGCGCAAACCGGCGCGGGTGATTTTCGCGATCGTATAATATTCCTCTAAATACAGCTGCCCGCTATGGTAAACCGCGATGCTCTCCGGGCCATGAGCGGAAAGTAATTCTTTCGTTTTTTCCACCAGCAGCGAAAGGGCATCGTTCCAGCTTGCCGGTACGAGTGTTCCGCTCCGGTTGCGGATGAGCGGCCGGGTCAGCCGGTCAAGGCTGTTGTTCGCCCACCATTGGTTTTCTCCTTTCGGGCCGAGCCGACCGCGGTTGACTGGGTAGCGGACATTGCCTTTAATGCCGACGATGCGGTTGTCTTTGACCGCGATGTAGCAGCCGCAGCCGTTCGAGCAAATGCCGCAAGTGGAATACACCCACTTGTCAATTTCGCCTTGCGTATATACGCTCATATCTTCGCGCGGCGTCTCCCAAGCCATAATGTCATCTCCTCACGAAGGATAAATGATCGGTGGTGATAATCGCTCGCAGCTGCTGGTACGATGGATACGAAGATGTGTAGCGGATGGAACGGTACGGCAAAAACGGGGGAGGTGCAGGCGTCGTTGCTGCGTAGATGGGAAGCTGTGACGACGGCACACCTGTTTCAGCGCGAAACGGCGGCGTGATGAGCTGCCAAAAGGCAAGCGGCGGCAGCGAATGCGGCATCGGTTCGCCCCCTTTCAAAAAAGGCTCTGCTATCATTATATTTCTGTAACAAATGCCCATGACTGAAAAACAAAGAAGCCAGCTGTTGACAGCTAGCTTCTTTTTTGATCCGTTTTTCCTTTCCTGAGCCGTCCGGCCCGCTTGGCGGCTTCCCGCAGCAAAAACTCGATCTGGGCGTTGACGCTGCGAAACTCGTCCTGCGCCCATTGTTCGAGCGCGGCATATAATTCATGGTCAATGCGCAGGGGAAATTGTTTTTTCTTTGCCATCGCACTCCACAACCGTTAATATAGACTGCCGGTATTGATCACCGGCTGGGTGGCGCGCTCGGAGACGATCGCGACCATTAAGTTGTTCACCATTGCGGCTTTTCGTTCATCATCTAACTCTAAAATGTTTTCTTTGTCAAGTTGTTCAATCGCCATTTGCGCCATCGAGACAGCGCCTTCGACGATTTTTTTCCGGGCGGCCAAAATGGCGGCTGCTTGTTGACGCTGCAACATGGCGCTCGCAATTTCCGGGGAGTACGCCAAGTGAGTGAGGCGCGCTTCCATCACCTCGACTCCGGCGACACGCAATCGCTCCTGCAGCTCAGCGGCGAGAACATCGGAAATAATATCGGCGTTGCCGCGCAACGTAATCTCGTTGTCGTCTTCAAACGTGTCGTACGGATATTTTGTCGCGACATGGCGAATGGCGGCTTCGCTTTGAATCTCGACGAATTGTTCGTAATCATCAACATCGAACACAGCCTTGGCTGAATCAATGACGCGGAAAACGACGACGGCGGCAATTTCAATCGGATTGCCTTGAACATCGTTCACTTTCAACTTGTTGCTCGTGAAGTTGCGCACGCGCAGCGATACTTTCTTTCGAACGGTGAGCGGCACGGTGAAAAACAGCCCGCTGTCGCGAATCGTGCCGAAATAGCGGCCGAAAAAGGTGAGTACTTTCGCTTGATTCGGCTGAACGATCGTGATGCCAGTCGCCAAGAGGGCGGCAAGGGCGAAGCAGAAAACGGCCAATAAGAGCTGCACTTGAATGAGGCTGACAAAACCAGCCATAACGAAAAGGGCGATGCATCCGATGCCGATAAATCCATCCATGCGCCATGCTTTTTGTTCTCTCATACCTATCCCCCTAATAGTGTCGATTTGATATTTATATGATATCATATAATCAAAAAAATGGAAACAGGGATTGATCATGTTAAGACGAGAAGAGGGATTCGCCCATAGCTCGCCACGAGGCAGATGTTTCTAACTATTTTCCATCCAGAAGCATAAAGGGCGATCGTTCAGCCTGTTAATGTTTTAATGTGCTAAAAAATGGAAATTCATAATTGACATCGCATTCATTGTCATCATACAATAGAAAAAAAGACCAATAGGTGTGTAGAAGCAATGGAAACACGACAAGCGCGCATCGGCCGGCTGGCATTGTTGCTGGCGATGCTTGACGAGGGAGAGGAAGAAGCGGCCCTCGGCCAGCTCGAGGCGCTCGCTTGGCGCTATTGTCAAGGGCGGGTCGGGGCGATGGAGCCGCAAAAAATCGTCGCGGCAATTGAGACGGCGGCGAAACGGCATGGAGTGGTTGACGGTGGCTTGTACCGTGAGATGCACGCCTTATACCATGCGATTTTAGAGGCAGTGCATGGCGTGACGAGAGGGCAGGTAGAGTTAGGAGATTTGTTGAGAACCGCTGGCCTTCGTTTCGCCGTGGTGCGCGGTATGCCATATGAACAGCCGAACGAAGGGGAATGGATCGCCGTTGCGTTGTACGGGACGATCGGCGCTCCGGTGCGCGGGCTCGAGCACGAGGCGGCCGGGCTCGGAATCAATCATATATAAGACGGTAAGTGCCTAGAGCAATAAGTCATGAGGAGGCGAACGCTGCCATATGGCAGGGCGCCTCCTTTTTTGTTTGCCCAGGCGTTCGATTGAGAAACCAAACGAAGGGAGATGGAATGATGATCGTATTGACCGGGCATACATTGACGATCGATGAGGTAAGACGTGTTGTCTATGAACGGGAGCGGGTGGCGGCCGATGAGGAAAGCATGAGGGCTGTCGAGAAAAGCCGCGCGGCAGTGGAACAAGCGATCTCCAATGGACGGACGATCTATGGCGTGAATACGGGTTTTGGCAAACTCGCCGATGTGCGCATTGAAGGAAGCGACCTTGAACAGCTGCAAATCAATCTTCTTCGCTCGCACGCTTGTGCCGTCGGCGAGCCATTTGCCGAAGATGTCGTGAGGGCGATGCTTCTTTTGCGGGCGAATGCGTTGTTGAAAGGGTATTCCGGCGTGCGTCCGGCGGTCATTGAGCAGTTGCTCGCATTTTTGAACACCGGTATCCATCCGATCGTGCCGCAGCAAGGTTCCCTCGGCGCCAGCGGCGATTTAGCGCCGCTCGCCCATTTGGCGCTGGCGTTTGCCGGCGAGGGAGAGGCGATGTACCAAGGGCGGCGGATGCCTGCCGCCCAAGCGCTTTCACAAGCGGGGATTTCACCGCTTTCCCTTCAGGAAAAAGAAGGGCTGGCGCTTATTAACGGCACGCAGGTGATGACGGCCGTCGGAGCCCTTGCTTACTTAGAGGCGGAACAACTGGCGTATGACAGTGAATGGATCGCGGCGCTGACGATTGAGGCGCTTTATGGCATTGTGGACGCGTTTGACGCCCGCATCCACGCAGCCCGCGGGTTTCAGGAGCAGGTGGAGGTGGCGGAACGGCTGCGCCGCTATTTAGCTGGCAGCCAACTCACAACAAGGCAAGGGGAGCGGCGCGTGCAAGATGCGTACTCCATCCGCTGCCTCCCGCAAGTGCACGGAGCGTCGCTTAGGGCGCTTCGTTATGTGAAGGAAACGCTTGAAATCGAAATGAACGCTGCTACGGACAATCCGCTTATTTTTGCGGACGGGACGGCGCTCTCTGGCGGCAACTTTCATGGCCAACCCGTTGCGATCGCCATGGATTTGTTGAAAATCGCGGTGGCGGAGCTGGCCAACATCAGCGAACGCCGCATCGAACGGCTTGTCAATCCGCAGCTTAGCGAAGGCTTGCCGCCGTTTTTAAGCCCACAGCCCGGCTTGCAGTCGGGAGCGATGATTATGCAATATGTCGCCGCTTCGCTCGTGTCGGAAAACAAGACGCTCGCCCATCCGGCCAGCGTCGATTCGATTCCGTCATCGGCCAACCAGGAAGACCATGTCAGCATGGGAACGACCGCCGCCCGCCATGCGTACATGATCGTGCAAAACGCTCGAAAAGTGTTGGCGATTGAGCTCATTTGCGCTTTGCAGGCTGTCGAAGCGCGCGGCATCGAGCGAATGGCCCCGTCAACGAGGCAGTTTTACCATAAGGCGCGCCGCATTGTTTCCTCCATTACAGCTGACCGCGTCTTTTCTGATGACATTGAAGCGGTGGCGGCGTGGTTGAGCGAAAGGGCAAACCATCACTTTCTCCGCGATGAAGCGAAAGCTTAGAAGTCTAGTGAGAAAGAGCCAGGAAGTTGTGGGGTTGCAAGGTTTTTCAACTTGAGAAATACTGTTGGAGGACAGCATTTCCCCTTGAATCACCAGCTTTTTCAAGAAGGGCAAAGCATAGTGGGCGTAGAGGCGTGAGAGCGTTCAAGGATAGGTGTTTGAAAAAATGGTAGTTATATAGACCTTTTCCGCTAGAGATAGGGAAGCAGTCATCAGTGAAGATGGTTTGCTTCCCTAACTTTTTCTACGGAGTTCGGACGATGCAGTGAGCCTTCCCCATAATTGGTTAGGACGAGAGCATTGACAGTCTATTCCATTGTTGTCCCCCAGTCGAATTTGCAGTATGATGAAGAAGAGAGACAAAGGGGAAAGGGTGGGTATATCATTGACAATTTCTGCCGCGGCGCTGTTGGCGTTATGGAAGATTATTGCGATTGATATCATTTTGTCTGGGGATAATGCGGTCGTCATTGCGATGGCGACGCGGCGGCTGCCGAAAGACCAGCGAAACAAAGCGATTTTTTGGGGAACAGCGGGGGCGGTGTTGCTNCGCATCTTGTTTGCAGCCATCATTGTCTTTTTACTGAACATCCCGTTCGTTCACTTCGTTGGCGGATTGCTGCTTGTATGGATCGCCTATAAAGTGCTTGTCGAACGGGAAGAGGAAGCGAACGTACAATCATCAGACCGGTTGTTGAAGGCGATTGCGACGATTATCATTGCCGATGCAGTGATGAGCCTTGATAACGTTGTTGCTGTGGCCGGGGCGGCCGAAGGGCATCTTGGCATGCTGGCGCTCGGGGTAGCCATCAGCATCCCGATTATGATTTTCGGCTCCAAAGCGATCGTCCGGGTGATGGAACAACATCGATGGATCGCGTACGTTGGGTCGGGCATTTTGGCGTGGACGGCCGGGAAGATGATGGCGGGGGATGAAGGGGTGCTGCATTGGTTTCACCTTTCTTATGGCCCGTTCGTCTACGCGGTTGCCGCCGGCGTGACGATTTTGGTCGTGTCAGCTGGCTATATCACGAATAAAAAGGCCGAGCGTGAAGAAGGGACGTTGATTTGAGCGGTTGGGGGTGGTGTGATGCCATGAACATCCGACGCATTCTCGTGACGGGAAGGCTTTATGCCGAGCTTGCCGCCCTTCTCCCGAACAAGCGGCCGGATAAAGCGTTTCGCTTTGTGGCGGAAGAAGAATTGACGGCCAATGATTTCGCCTGGGCGGATGCGTACGTCGGCTTTCGTCCGGCCGGGCCGTTTTCGCTCGCCAATTTGCGCTGGGTGCATTCGCTCGGCGCGGGCGTTGACGCGTTTTTGTGGAAGCAGGAATGGAAGAAGAACGTGTTGCTGACGCGGACGATCGGGTCATTTGGCGAGCAGATCGCCGAATATTGCCTCAGCTACTTATTGCGCGACGCCCAATGTCATGACGTGTATGCATGGTATCAAGAACAGCGGCAGTGGAAGCCGCTCGCTCCGAAACGGCTTGGTGAACAGCGGATTGTCATTTATGGGACGGGTGAGATCGGCCGGCGCATCGCGGAAACGCTTCGTCTGTTCGGCGTTTCGCCGATCGGCGTATCGCGAAGCGGCCGAGACACGCCGCCGTTTTCGGCTGTTTGCCGCCATGAAGAGGCGGGGGAAGCGCTTGCTTGCGCTGATTGGGTGATCGCTGCGCTTCCGCTGACAGAGGAAACGCATCATCTCTTTGACGAGACGTTTTTTGCCTGTTTGCACAACGCGGGCTTTATCAATGTTGGGCGTGGGGCGACGGTTGATGAGACGGCGCTTGTCGGCGCCTTGGAAAACCGAAATGTCCGCCTGGCGGTGCTCGATGTGTTCGAAGAAGAGCCGCTGCCGCCGCACTCGCCGCTTTGGGTTCATCCGAATGTCATCATCACCCCGCATATCGCGGCGCTGACATCAGTTGACGCCGCCGCCCATAGCGTTTTAGACACGCTCCGCCGCATCGAAACGGGCGAACCGCTCGCCAATGCGGTCGATGTGAGCCGGCAATATTGAAGGAAAAAGATGTCTCCAAAACACAATGGGACGCCTCTTTTCTATGGCATCATTGTGAAAGGAAGAAGGAATGTTAGAAATCCTGTTGAAATTTACAGAAAAAGCCGTCTG
>NZ_LDPD01000006.1:154307-154635 GCF_001026865.1 Geobacillus sp. ZGt-1
TGAAAGACGGCATTGCTCGGCAATCCCTTAAGAGGATGGCTTCGAGCCACCATTTTTCTCTTTAGGTGTGGAATCTTAAAAGAAAAGGGGGCGAAGCCATGCCCACGATCACACTCAGGCTGGGGAGGCACAACCCAGCGAAGAGTGTCGTCTGGTTCGATAGAGCGGGCCAACTGCTTCGCTTGGACGGCGATGTCGTTCGGATAGAGAATGCGGTTCGTTTTGAGCATGGCGATGACGTGAAATCCTTTTTTATATAGATGCAACGAAAGCGTTTAACATATCCTTAACGGAAAAGCGGCTTGTCTATTTTTGACTGTCGAAGGCA
>NZ_LDPD01000006.1:154784-155139 GCF_001026865.1 Geobacillus sp. ZGt-1
TTAAATTGCATCTATATAGACAAGCTTTCACGAGCGCCTGCGATGGATACTACGAGTCCATCAGCACATAAACGGGACGGCGTACATCCCATTTTGTTTCGATGTCAATTTATGTTGGCGAATTTGCTCATCTACAGTTAATTAGTGAGAAAAAGACAGTAATCACGAACATGGATCGGTTAATGGTTTTTTGAAACAGCACTTGGGTTGCGGCGATTATACGGGGTGTGCAACAACATTTGTTTAATCGCTTGATCAGGTTCGATTTCTTTGAATCATTTCGAAAAAAGAAATGTATAAGATTATGATGATGTTTTATGAAAAAAGGGGTGTTGCAACAGCAACAAGAAAAAGG
>NZ_LDPD01000006.1:155159-155457 GCF_001026865.1 Geobacillus sp. ZGt-1
ATAAGGTAGGTGGCATTTTACTTTTATGAAACTTAGATTTTCTGAAAAAAGTGGAATATTCATGAAGGTTCTCTTGTTAGTTATTTCATGGTTTATTATTTTATTCAGCTTGATGATTCAAAATTCTGATGCGTTCATTTATTGGTTTAATCCAAGCGTAGTATCCATTAGCGATGAAAGGTATTTTTATACTTTAGTGCCTACCTTTTTTAATATTCTACTTTTATTTTTCCAAATTAAGTTTTTGGGGGTTAGAGAGAGAAAAACAACTATCTACAAAATCTTGTTTGTTACGCTT
>NZ_LDPD01000006.1:156811-158270 GCF_001026865.1 Geobacillus sp. ZGt-1
ACAGTATGAGTAACATCATTACCCGACTTTGCAATATTTCTCCAACGCTCTGAACGAAGTCTTTCAACGTTTGATGGATCGCATTGAAGCGAAGGTTGGCTTGCTCTAACTTGAATATGTGAAAAACAAAGGAGTGGATTGTGTGAAGATCTTTAAGTATTTGCTTGTCGTTCCAATCGTTTTTTTGTTATTTTTTAATTATTTCAATATTTATGTAGCTAATGCTAAGCAATTAAATTATAATTACCAATATATTGAAAGAATCATAAAAGATTATATGGATCGACAATATTCTTCGCTACAAGATTCTAAAGTGAGTAATTTTGATGATATAGTAGCTGATAAATATTTATTAGACATTTTAAAGGAAACAATTCAATACAAAATCGATTTTTATAGTGAAATCAACAAAAAAGTACTAGGCTATAAATTAAGCATATCAAATATTGAGACTAAACTTGAGAATGGGAGAATTGTGGCGCATATCTTATCAAATACAGAGCTTACTTTTCAAAAAGATGAATTTGAACCATATACTTATCTTGAAGAAATAGAACATATCATAGTCATAGAAAATATCAAAGATGCTTGGAAAATCACTAAGGATATCTATGATGAACTTGGCGCTCCCAACGAGTCTGCCATTAATGACCTAAACTATAATAAGAATTTTTATGATATGTTCAAGAAGAACAAAATTCCTGTAAAAGAAAAAGCTAAACTCTCAAAAAAGCTACAAGACTCAATATCTCAATATTCTGTAGATGAAACGCAAAATAGAACAAGTTTAGCGTCGACTCAAATGTTTTATTCGACAGCTATCGAATCGACATCTCTCGACAAAGCTGTTGAGTATGCTAGAAAATGGGCCTTATCCTACAATCCGGAATATAAAAAGTATGATAATGATTGTACAAATTTTGTTTCACAGATCTTATACGCTGCTGGATTCAAAACAGATTCTACATGGAAACCTTATACGAACGCTTGGATACAAGTAGAGGCATTTCATGATTATCTTGTTGACAAAAAAGGTTTCAACAGTTATGAGTATAGTTCAGGAGATGAGGCTGGCAATGCGGCTAATAATGCAACAGTTGGTGATGTAATACAGTTCTATAATATCACAAAACTTCGATATTCTCACACCGTATATGCAACTAGAGTCAGTCAAGACTTTGAAATATTTTACTCACACATGCAACTAAGAGGGTATGGAGATCAGAGCGAGGAACTTATGACATTCTTTATTGTGGACATTCAAGTGCAAGACTTGATTATAGTTTAATTGATGCATTTGAGTCAAGCAGTTATTATACAAGATTAAGAGTGATTAAGATTTATTATGGACCACTTATTGCATAAGACAGGGTAGCGTCAAAAGTTTGATGAAAACTCCACACATGCCATCCCATGGAGCATCGTGAGGCATCCTGGGAGCCGGATTCGCCCTTGACCA
>NZ_LDPD01000006.1:158302-158383 GCF_001026865.1 Geobacillus sp. ZGt-1
GGCGACGGGGACAAAAAAGAGGGCATAGGAAAGCCGCCCTTGCCCTTGCCGCATTTTCCCCTTGGCGGTGTTCGGTTGGTC
>NZ_LDPD01000006.1:158411-158604 GCF_001026865.1 Geobacillus sp. ZGt-1
AGTTCTGTTCAACGGGCTCCAGCGAACAAAAAAGTCAGGGCGCCTCTTGTTGGAGAAATGCTTGTGCCATGGCGATCCGTTTCGTCCACCGGGTTGGCACAGGCGGAAGATCCGCCAGTTCCGGGATGACGACCGGCACCCGGCCTTCGAGCGCGCTGTGTGGGCGCAGGAAGTTGAAATACGCCACAAACAG
>NZ_LDPD01000006.1:158617-171790 GCF_001026865.1 Geobacillus sp. ZGt-1
GACACCGAGCCTTCTTCCGCCCCAAATCCGTGAGTCGATCAGCAGCTGCCTTGAAACGTCCGATTGAATCGCTCAATGTGGTTTTGAGTGGACGGAACTCCTCGGACACCGGATCCTCGTTGGTCAGCCGATCACTTGGCGGACATCGAACAGGATCCCGTGCTGGGCAAAGAAGTGCTGCACCAGCAGGTAAAGGGGATTGTCGTCGACGACAAACGACAAGTCGTCTAGGATGGCCGGCAGCTATTGGACCGCGTTTGCCTCATTAAAAGCCGGCGAACCGCTTGACAATGCGGTCGATGTGAGCCGGCAATATTGACGAAAAACGGTGCCCTATGATCGAGAATGGGCACCGTTTCGTTTTGATCAGCGGTCAGTGACGACGATATACGCCGCTTTCATCGGGCCGTGGACGCCGACGACCAAGTTCATTTCAATGTCGGCCGAGTTGCTCGGGCCGGTGATGAAGTTGATGCATGACGGAATGAGGACGCCTTTTTCAATTTGCTCGTGAATGATGGCCGCCGCTTGCGTCACGCGAGGCACAACGGTGCTTTTCGGAACGATGGCGATATACGTCTTCGGCAAAAAGTGAATGGCCCGCCCTTGTTCATTGCGCGAAAACAAAACGACTGTCCCTGACTCGGCGAGGGTGATGTCACTGAACGCGATGCCGACGTTCGCCTGCTCGGCGGCGTCAATGTTTTGGCGTCCAAGCGCCGGATTCCAAATATGGACGGTCGTTTGTTCTGCGGGCCATTCGTCGCCGAGCAAGGCGGACAGCCCATATTCGGCAAAGCGCGGGTCATCCGGCACGATGACCGGGCCGCCGCCATAAGCCGTGACTTGTTGCTTGAGCACCCCAGCAAGTCCGGCGTTTGTCGTCTCAATGTAATCAGTGTGAATCAGTTTACATTGTTCGCGAAGCACTGCCAACAAGTCGTCTTGGCTATAGCCAGCCAAGACTTTCCATTGCGGCTGATCGCTCCATTGCGGCCGGGAGACGCCGGACAGGCGGGGAGCTCTCCCGAGGCGATGGGCGATGTGTTCTAAAAACGCGTCACGGTTGTGAATAGCACCACGCGTCATGACGGATTCCCTCCTTTTTGGCGATTGCGAAACCAATCGCGGAACCGCTCTTTGCTTGGCGCCGGAAACTCGCGGCTTTCCGTCCACGCTTTGAGTGGGCCGGGGCCTTTTGTGATGCGCCCGTCTTCGGCAAACGGGGCGAAGGCGCTTGGTGCCAACTTCGTACCGAAGCGGTACAATGACGGTGAGGCGGTCCCGAGACGAAACGCCTTCATCGCCAATTTTTCTGCGACCGGCGCTTTTCCTTCCCGCTCGACGATGATTTGGCGATGCTTGATGAGCAGCTCATGAAGCGGGATTTTCACCGGGCACGCTTCCGTACAGGCGGCGCAAAGGGAGGACGCGTACGGAAGCTCCTTGTAGTCGTCGTAACCGCCCAACAGCGGCGACAAGACCGCTCCGATTGGGCCGGAGTAAATCGAGCCGTACGAATGGCCGCCGATGTGGCGGTATACCGGGCAGACGTTGACGCAGGCCGCGCAGCGGATGCATTGCAGCACCGGTTGAAACTCCGTGCCTAAAATCGACGAACGCCCGTTGTCGACGATGACGAGATGGAACTCTTCCGGACCGTCAGCGTCGCCTTCGTCGCGCGGGCCGGTGAGGACGGTGATGTAGCTCGTCAATTTTTGTCCGACGGCGCTGCGCGTCAACATGCTGACGAGAACTTCCATCTCCTCAAACGTCGGCACGATCCGCTCCATCCCCATGACCGTAATTTGCGTTTTCGGCAGCGCTGTCACCAAGTCGGCGTTGCCTTCGTTCGTAACGAGCGTAATCGAGCCCGATTCGGCGATGGCGAAGTTGCAGCCGGTAATGCCGATGTCGGCTGTCAAATAGTCGCGCCGCAGCATCTCACGGGCATGGCGGGCGAGTTCAACCGGATCGGACGACTTCGTATAGCCGAGCTTGCGGCGGAAGACGTCGCGAATTTGCTCTTTGTTTTTATGCAACGCCGGACCGACGATATGCGACGGCGGGTCATGGTCATCGATTTGCAAAATGTATTCGCCAAGGTCCGTTTCGACAACGTCACAGCCGATGGATTCCAGCACCGGGTTTAAGTTGATTTCTTCCGTGACCATTGATTTCGATTTAACGATTTTTTTCGCTTGTTTTTCCAAAGCGATGCGGCGGATATAGTCGTTCGCCTCTTCGGCCGTCCGGGCGAAAAAGACGTGGCCGCCCCGTTTGGCAACGTTTTCACTAAGCTGCATTAAATAATAGTCCAAGTTTTCGAGCGTATGCTTTCGGATTTGTTCGGCGAGCGAGCGCCACTCCTCCCAATGGCCGAGCTCTTTGATGACGCCAAGCCGCCGCACATAGCCGCGGTCTTGCATGCCGGCGACCGCTCCGCGCATAAAGTCGTTGTCCAAGTTTTCTCGGACCCGTTTCCAAAACGGCCCGTTTTCGATTTTCATCGGCATGTTCGCTTCCCTCCTTTAGTTGCGCGCATTCAACACTTCGGCAATATGCATGACGCGGATCGGCTTGCCGAGCCGTTCGATGCGCCCGCCGATGTTTAGTAAACAGCCGCAATCGGCGCCGATTAAATAGTCTGCTTCCACTTCTTCGATATGCCCGATCTTTTCATCGACCATTTGTTCGGAAATCGGCCCCATTTTGACAGAAAATGTGCCGCCAAATCCGCAGCACTGGTGGGCGTTCGGCAGCGGAACGAGCTCAAGCCCTTTGACATGTTCCAACAGCCGGAGCGGTGCGTCTTTCACGCCAAGAAGGCGGGTCATATGGCAAGACGTATGGTACGTCGCCCGCCCGTGAAACGAGGCGCCGACATCTTCGACTTTCAGGACGTCAACGAGAAATTGCGTCAGCTCGTACGTTTTCGCTGCGAGCCGTTTCGCCTCCGCTTCCCATTCCGGGTCGCCGTGGAAAATGTGCGGATATTCCTTTAACATCGCCGCGCATGAGCCGGATGGGGTGACGACATAGTCGGCATCGGCGAACGCGCGCATCATCTGTTTCATTGCCTCTTTCGCCTCTTTGACATAACCGCTGTTATACGCCGGCTGTCCGCAGCACGTTTGCGCCTCTGGAAAATCAACCTTGCAACCGAGCCGTTCGAGCAGTTCGACGGTCGCTTTGCCGACCTCCGTATAAAAGAGATCGATGAGGCAGGTGATGAATAACGAGACTTTCATCGGTTCTCCCTCCCTTGTACCGAGCTTAATGAACGGGTCATCTGATGACTATATGTCTATTATAAAATGTTTTTTTCAGATTCGTAGCCCTTTTTTGAAAAAAAGAAAAAAACGCACTCAGTCAGGTTGTTGAGTGCGAATGTAGCGGCGCAGCACGTTTTCGACATTGGTCAAATGTTCCAACATGCGCGCCCGGGCGGCGTCCGGATTTTGGTCGCGAATGGCTTCAAAAATAGCTTGGTGTTCGGCAAGCAGCTTTTCGGTTGTCGTTTGTTTCGAAAACAGCCATATGCGGCGCGTCTCCCGCATCGTTTCGACGATCATGCCGGAAACGCTGTTCATAATGCTTACAAGCATCGGATTTTGCGACGCCGCCGCAATCGCCATATGGAAGGCCAAATCCGCTTTTTCGCCAAGCTCATCGCTGCCGATCCCTTCTTTCATTTGGCGAAGCGCTTCTGTCATCGCATCGAGGTCTCGGTCTGTCCGCTTGGCGGCAGCGAGCGAGGCGGCGCCTGCCTCAAGCAGCTTGCGCACTTCAAGCAAATGCCAAATATCTTCCTTGTTCATCAAGACAGCAATGGATAGCGGAAACGTCATCACTGTCGGGTCAAACTCGCGCACATACGTTCCTTCTCCTTGTTTGAGCTCGATCAGCCCCATCGCTTTCAACGCAGTGAGCGCTTCGCGAATGGCGGCCCGTCCGACTTGAAACTGTTCGGCCAGCTGCTGAACGGAATCGAGTTTATCACCAGGTTTTAGCTCTCCGTTTTTAATCATATCAAAAATGGCTTCGGCCACTTCTTCGTAAATTTTTTTTGTTTTAATCCGTTTAAACGCCAATGGATCCACCTCAAATACGATTAAAGTAGCTTTCCGGTTGTGAAGAAGGAAATCTCCTGCACTGTCTATTATGATACAGCATCATGGATCGAGACAAGCGCTTTTTGTTGCTTGCGGCCGAGGGCGTCAGCGGTTTGGGGAAGCCAACGTGATTCCATCGCGCATGGCGAAGTGTGAAAGGGACGGGATGGGTCGTAGTCAACATCGTCAAGAAACTTCGACCGTACCGACAAGCAGGATGGTCATCCCGTTCTCTGTCAACATCGGCGTGGGGAAACACAATGGATGGAAAGTTCAAAAAAATACAAAAACAACTATTGTCTTTTGCTGAAAACGCTTTTATAATTTGAGACAGACGGCGTTCTTATCCGGTCATCTGATGACTGGAGGAGACGATCAAGGGGACGGATGACCGTTCGTGAACGCCGCCAAGTCGGGCACAAAGGGGAGGAGAAAACCGCATGTGGAAGCAAGATTTTACACCAATCGCCGACCAGCTTTGGTTATCGGCGATTGTCGCACTCATTCCGATTTTATATTTCTTTTGGGCGTTGGCCGTCAAGCGGATGAAAGGGCATGTTGCGGGGCTGACGACGTTGCTGCTTGCTGTTGTGTTGGCTATAATCGCTTACAGAATGCCGGCTGGAAAAGCGGTTATGTCAGTGACGCAAGGCGCGGTGTACGGATTGTTGCCGATCGGCTGGATCATCATCACCTCTGTCTTTTTATACAAGCTGACGGTGAAAACAGGCCACTTTGACATTATCCGCAATTCGGTTGTCTCGCTCACCGAAGACCGCCGGCTGCAAGCGTTGCTGATTGCCTTTTCGTTTGGCGCCTTTTTGGAAGGGGCAGCTGGGTTTGGCGCGCCAGTGGCGATTTCAGCGGCGCTTCTTGCGGGGTTGGGGTTCAACCCGCTGTATGCCGCGGGCATTTGCTTGATCGCCAACACAGCGCCAGTGGCATTCGGGGCGGTCGGGATTCCAATCATTTCGATGGAAGGACCGACTGGCGNGCCGGCGATGGAAATCTCAAAAATGGTTGGGCGGCAGTTGCCGTTTTTATCAGTGTTCATCCCGTTCTATCTCGTGCTCATTATGGCCGGGTGGAAAAAGACGATGGAAGTGTTGCCGGCCATTATCGTTTCCGGTGTTTCGTTTGCGCTGACGCAATATTTCACCTCGAACTTTTTAGGACCGGAGCTGCCGGACATTTTGTCCTCGCTCGTTTCGATCGTCGCGTTGGCTGTCTTTTTGAAATATTGGAAGCCGAAAAGCACATTCCGCTTTGCAACGGAGTCGGAAGTGGCGGCCGCTGGGCAAGTTGCTCGCGCGACGCAACGCGGCGGGGAAGTATTCCGCGCTTGGTCGCCGTTTCTCGTGCTGACGGCTTTGATCTCGCTGTGGGGCATCCCGCAAGTGAAGGCGGCGCTCACCGGCCATTATGAAGGGACAAACGGCTTGTTGAAGTTGGTCAACGCTATCGGCGTCCACTTGACGTTTATGCCGCCTGTGCCGGGGCTCAACAACCAAATTTTGAACCCAAGTGGCCAGCCGATCGCTGCGGTGTATAAGCTTGAGCTGCTCGGCGCGGCTGGGACGGCGATTTTGCTGGCGGCGGTCGTCACAAAGTTCATCATCGGCATCTCGTGGAAAGAGTGGGCGCGTACGTTTGTGGAAACGCTTAACGAATTGAAATTCCCGATCATCACGATCGCTTCGGTTGTCGGCTTTGCCTATATCGCCAACTCGTCAGGCATGAGCACGACGCTTGGAATGGCGTTGGCCAAAACAGGCCCGTTGTTCCCGTTCTTCTCGCCGATTTTAGGATGGCTCGGCGTGTTTATCACCGGTTCCGACACGTCGTCGAACTTGTTGTTCGGCAACCTGCAAAAAGTGACGGCGACATCGATTGGCATGGATCCGGTGCTGGCGTTGGCGGCCAACTCATCAGGCGGCGTCGTCGGGAAAATGATTTCGCCGCAATCGATCGCTGTCGCCTGTGCGGCCGTCGGTTTGACCGGCAAAGAATCCGACTTGTTCCGCTTCACGATCAAACATAGCGTGTTCTTAATCATCTTGATTGGCGTTCTCGTTTACTTGCAATCGACGGTATTGTCGTGGATGATTCCATAACGGCCACAAAGGGGGACGAGTATTGTCGATTTGTTGATCGAAGCGGTCGAAGGAGCACAGGCGGCAAAGGAGGAAGAGCGAATTCGGAAAACGTCATAACGCGGCAGTCTGGCGTTTTTGCCGAATGTCGGTTGTTTGAAGCAAAAAAGAAGGTGTCCCGAAAGCAGCGGGACACCTTTTCCATTATGACTTGTTTGGGGAAAACGACTGTTTGGATGTTGCATTAGTCTTTTAAGGTGGCGCGGCGATGCCGATTCGAGGCGTGCCAAATGTCCAGCGGGCGCCCAGCAGAGGCTAAAGTGCTGCGCTGAGCTGTTTCGGCATTGCCCGCAGCGCTTTCCCAGTTCCGATCGCAACGGCTTCAGACGGATTGGGAGCGACATGCACCGGTACGTGCAGCTCGGCGCCAAGCCATTGCTCAATGCCGTGAAGCAAGGCGCCTCCACCGGTGAGCACCACGCCGTGGTCAATGATGTCCCCGCTCAATTCCGCCGGGTATTCTTCAAGAACGGCGCGAATGGCTTCGGCAATTTGCAGAAGCGATTCTTTCAGGGCATGCTGCACTTCGGCGGGATCAAGAGAAATGGCTTTAAGAAATCCGGTGACCACATCGCGGCCATGAATCGTCATTCCTTGTGTCAAAGACGTCCCGGGAGTGCTGCCGATTTCGATTTTCACTTGTTCAGCGGTTTGTTCGCCGATTAGCAAATTGTAGCGCTGGCGAACATATTGAATGATATCTTCATCGAGCCGATTGCCGCCGATGCGGAGCGAGCGGCAGGCGACGACGCCGCCCAACGAGATGATCGCCGCTTCCGTTTTGCCGGCTCCAAGATGAACGACGACGTTGGCGACCGGCTCGCTGACCGGCAAGTCTGCGCCGATGGCGGCAGCGACCGGCTCTTCAATAAAATGGATGTGCTTCGCCCCGCAATGTTGGGCGATTTCATAAAACGAGCGGCGTTCGACCGAGGTGGCGTGAAACGGAACGCTCATCACGACGCTCGGCTTTTTGAAGGCGAGGCCGAGCGGGTTACCGACTTGCTTGAATACTTGCTGCAACAGCATTTTGGCGCGCTCAAAATCGGCAATAACGCCGTTTTGCAGCGGGTAGGTGACTTCGATGTGGGCTGGGGCTTTGCCGATCATCTGCTTTGCTTGTTGGCCGATCGCCATCAGCTTGCCTGTATGGCGGTTGTAGGCGACCGCAGCCGGTTCGTCAAACACAATCCCTTTTGTTTGGCTGAACAGCCGAACGTTCATTGTGCCTAAATCGATGCCTAGCTCTGAAGAAGCGAACAACGGAAACACCTCCTTTGGCCGAAGCGAAGGAACGAACAACCAATCGCCATCTATACTATTCGGCAGAGATCGGTCATTTATGTCTGCTAGGATCATTCGCCGTGCATAAAAATTTTTTGATCTCATGTATAAAAAACGAAAAGGGAGGAAATGAATAATAGCGTAACGTTTTCCAAGTATTCCCCCGATCCCCTATGAAATATAGCATTGGGCTCTCCGGTTTTGGAGGGCCGCTTTTTTTTGCATAATAAAAACCCCCTGTCTATTAAGCGGACTTAATATGACAGAGAGCTTTTCCGACGGAGCTGTTACAGCCGTTTGGCTCCGATATACTTCGTTTTCCAGTAGCTGCTGTTTAAACTGTCGATTTTCACGCCACGGGAAACGGCATGGATGACTTGATTGTTGCCGATGTAAATAGCCACGTGGGAGACGCCTTTCGTCTGTTTGGAAGTGTCGAAAAACACTAAATCCCCTGGCTGTAATTGGGACTTATGTACGTATGTACCTTTTTTGTACATTTCTCGAGAGGTGCGAGGCAAGGTGACGCCAACTTTTTTATGGGTATAGTAGACAAATCCTGAGCAGTCAAATCCTTTTGGCGTCGTCCCGCCATATCGGTAAGGAGTGCCGATCAGCTTTTTCGCTTCGATGATGAGCCGTGCTTTGTTGGCGGCTGCATCTGAATTGGAAGTGCTTACAAAGAAGGAGGAAAATAGAACGATCATGGATACGAACAGGAGAGAATACCATTTTTTCATTTCCCCTAACCCCCGACAAAATCTTTTCCGATTCGACGTATCTCAACTAGAGTATAGCAGAGGAAACTAGACTTGTTTTTTACAGTTGGATTAAATAATGTTACAGCGCCGTTACAAATATAGCACCTCGTCCTAAAGGCTTATACCAATAGATAGATATTTTCGTTTCGGCCGACCTGGCTTTATGGCCGTAAGCGTGGAAATGGTGTTTCATACCCGAGTCCTATGGCCGACAGATGAATGTCGTAAGCTGTCGAACAAATAGGAACGGTGGAGGGAGGCAGTGCGAAGAATGGCCGTCTTATAATGAAAGCAAAGCGTCGAAGAATCGATGACGGTGATGGATGATGTCGAACCAACTTGAATATATCTTGTATATCTTTGGCCTTTTTTTGACGGTCGGCGGTGTCTATGTATACGGCCATTGGATGGCAAAACGGCATTGGGGGGATGCGCCATGGCTGGCGGCGCCGAGACTGACTGCTGTGTTTGCCACCGTTTCCCTGCTTTTTTTAGGGGCAGGAATGATCTATATCCATTATGCTGAAAAACAAGAACATCGTGAATATGAGGAAGCCGCAAAGCAAATCGCCGGCATGATTGCCGGCGATTTGGCCGCCATGGGGCACGAACGGCTCGATGAAAGGGCGGAACATTTGCCTGCGTATCACATGGTGATGGCGGTGCTGGAGCGTTGGCAACATTATGGCCGCGTGTTGAGTGTGTATACGTTAAAAAAGAATGAACGCGGTGAGCTATATTTCGTTGCAGCGCCAGCGACGGACTACAATTGGAACGGCCGCATTGACGGTGAAAAGGAACAAGCTGTTCCACCTGGGGCGGTTTACCGCCGCCATTTTCCAGAGATCGAAGAGGCGTTCCACGGCCGGTTTGCGATGGAACAGCATCCGACAACAGATGAATGGGGAAGAAGCATCAGCGCGTTTATGCCGATTCGTCAACCGGACGGGACAGTGGATGCGGTTGTTGGCATCGATTTTGATGCCAAAACGTATGAGAAACATTTGCAGCAAGGGCGGAAACAGGCGATGTGGACGATGATGGCCATGTTTTTGGCGACGGCGGTTGCCTATTTGCTCGCTTTGCATCAACAAATGGAACGGAAGGCGTTGGCTGTCTATCAAAAAACGCTTGCATCCAACGAGCATCGGCTGCGGCGGCTGGCGGAAATGACGATGGAAGGGCTGATCGTCTATGCGCATGGGAAAGTCGTTGAGGTCAATGAAGCGGCGTGCCGTTTGCTTGGCTATTCAGAAAGCGAGCTGATTCATTTGCCGATCGGGGAGTTAGTCGTTGATGGATCCATGAAACTGAATCGTCCGCATGAGGAACCGGAGCGCTTTGAAATCGAGCTGCGCCGAAAAGACGGCACCGCATTTCCAGCGGAAATCGTCCGGCGCCGCTACGATTATGAGGGGGAAAAAGTGACGGTGGCCGCCGTCCGCGATTTGACGGAACAAAAACAAAACGAAGAGCGGATGCGTTATATCGCCAATCATGATGAACTGACTGGGCTGCCGAACAAGGAGGCGATGTATAAAGCGGTGGAGCGCTGCCTTGTTGAGGCGAAACAGCATCGCCATGAAGCGGCAGTCATATTCTTAGAAGTGAGTGGGATGAAAACGATCAACGATTTTTATGGCTACGCAGTCGGGGACGAAGTGCTCCTCCATTTGGCGCAAGAATGGAAAGAAAAGCAAGGAATGATCGTCGGGCGCTGGAGCGGGAATGAGTTCATCGCATTGGTGCCAAACAGCACACATCAAAAGGCTGAAGAAATGGCGAAACAGCTCATTGAGGCGGCGGACGAACCGATTGTCGTCAATGGGATGGAATTGTATGTGACCGTGAACATCGGCATCAGCGTCTACCCAAAAGATGGGGAGGATGCAAAAACGTTGATTCGCAAGGCGGATATTGCCCGCTACGAGGCGCGAAAAAAAGCGGCGAGCGATTTTCTCTTTTTCACGGAGCCGATGGCGATTCGTCTCAATGAAAAGATGGCGATGGAACGCGACTTGCGGCGTGCGCTTGAAAATGAGGAATTTGAATTGTACTATCAGCCGCAAATTCGGCTTCACGACCGGCAAGTGATCGGCATGGAGGCGTTGATTCGCTGGCGCCATCCGGAAAAAGGGATGGTTTCGCCGTCATTGTTTATCCCGGTTGCCGAACAGACCGGCATGATCATCCCGATCAATGAATGGGTCATCCGCACGGCTTGTGAGCAGACGAAGCAACTGCTTGATCGTTTTCCTGACTTGTCTGTTTCCATCAACTTATCGCCATATGAATTTGAAAGCCGCCGATTTGTGGATAAACTCGCCCGCCTGCTCGCCGACGCCGGGCTGCCGCCGCACCATTTAGATCTGGAAATTACGGAGCGGATGACCATGGATACAGAACGTGCGCTTGATATTCTCTCGAAACTGAAGGGGCTTGGTGTGACGATCAGCATGGATGATTTCGGCACTGGTTACAGTTCGCTCAGCTACTTGACGGATTTGCCGATCGATCGGCTGAAGATCGACCGTTCGTTCGTTCAGCATATTCAAGGAAAAAAAGAGTGTGAGTAAAATATTTGTAAAGTCTTGACTGACTCAAAAAAAGATGTCATCTTGCCGGCGATCATCCGACTCGGGCATAATATAGGTGTAAAGGTGCTGGCTGAAGGGGTCGAAACGGAGACCGAAGCGGCTTATTTGCAAGGAAAACGGTGCGACGAGGCGCAAGGCTATTTTTTTTCCCCGCCGCTTCCGTATGACGAGCTCGTCCGGTTCTTAAACGGGCAGCGCGTGAGGCGGCAGGCGCAGGAGCTGACGTAACATGGACGGATTTTGGCGCATCGCCGAGGAGAAAATTCGCGAAGCGATGAAAAACGGCGAGTTCGACAACTTGCCCGGCTTCGGCAAACCGCTTGAGATTGAAGACCTTTCCCGCATTCCAGAGGAGCTGCGGCTCGGGTATTTGTTGCTGAAAAACGCCGGCTATGTGAGGGAAGAAGCGGAGCTGCGCAAAGAGCTTTTGACGCTCGAGGACTTGCTTCGTTGCTGCGAGGATGATGAGGAAAAACGGGAGCTGGAGAAAAAGAGGACGGAAAAACAGCTTCGTTTGGCCGAATTGATGAAAAAGCGGGGGCAGACGAATTCGAAGGCGCTGCGCGACTACGGGCGGCGCATTGAGGAAAAATTTCGCTGAATGCCAAGAAGGGGAGATTCGCTGAAAAGCCAATCTTCCCATTTTTTATGCAAAAATGGCCAAAAAATGGGGAAAATAAGGGAGGACGATGAATGAAAGAAAGGAGGGAACGGGGGCATTCTCTTGATGGAAGAAATAGCAAGAACATCTCTAGACAAAAAAGGAGTGATGAAATCGTGAAAAACGTATGGTTAGCTTTTTTCACCGCCCTTGTGCTGACGATGCCGTCGACGGTGGCTGCTGCTGGCCAGAGCGGCGAAGCCGTTGATGTCCATATGCCGGCCGGCCATATGTGGAAGCACAGGGCGCTTGATGAGCAAAAGTGGATGGAAATGGTGCAAACGTACACGCCAGAGCAGATCGGTGAATGGAAAAAAGTGCTGGAGGAACGGAAAACGCTGCGCCAGCAGTTGGATGACGAAAAGGTGAAACGAGCGATCAAGGCACATTGCAAGCAAATGAAAAAAGAACGAGAAGCGGCGCTTGATCGACTCATCGACCAGCTTGCTGACAAAAAAATCACGAAAGAACAGTTCAAGCAAGAGCTGAAACAGTTACATAAAAAGAAACGCTGGATGACGAAAGAAGAAAAACAGCGGCTCCATATGCTTCATGAACAAACAAGACAGGCGATGGAGAATAACGACAAGGAAGCGATGGCCAAACTGTTGCCGCAATGGCTCGATCATATGAAAAAGGAGAACGAGCGGTTGGCAAAATGGCTTCAGGAAGTCAAAGAAGGATGATATGATGATATAATGAAAAAAAGGCCGTGTGACGCACGGCTTCTTTTTTATCTCAACATCGCCTCCGTCGCGCCGAGCGGATGGCCAGGTGTTTGATCCACGATTCCTTCACCGCTTGGACGAACAGGAAAGGGACGGCGGTGTTCAAATGTTCCCATCGCCAAAAGTTGACGGAGGGAATTCGTGCATTTTAGCATAAAGTGATTTCGTGGCGGGGAGGAAGAGGCAATGGGATACCCGGTCATTCTTCATTTGCGCGGCCGTCGGGCGGTCGTTGTCGGCGGCGGGAAGGTGGCGGCAAGGAAAATTCATGGATTGTTAGAGGCAGGGGCGGAAATCGTGATGATTGCGCCTGAAGCGGAGCCGGAGCTTCAAGCGTTGGCCGCGGGGGGGATGATCGTTTGGAAGAAAAAGCGGTTTGACCCAGACGATTTGGCGGAGGCCTTTTTGGTGATTGCCGCGACGAATGATCGCAAGGTGAATGAAGCGGTGACGCAAGCAGCATCATCCGGCCAACTCGTAAATGTCGTGGATGATCCGGAGCGGTGTGATTTTCACGTTCCCGCTGTCATCCGCCGCGGTCCGCTCACAATTGCCGTGTCGACCGGGGGGGCAAGTCCGGCGGTTGCCCGCCGCATTCGCCGCGAGCTTGAGGAGAAGTATGGCGAAGAGTACAGGCCGTATCTTGAGTTTTTGCAGCGGGCCCGCGGCATCGTATTGCGCGAAGTGGAGGACGCTGAGGGACGGAAGCGGCTGTTTCAGGCGCTCGCTGCCGACTCGTTCCGGCAAAGTGGGCGCTGGGAGGAGGAGTTTACCCGTTTGTTGGCGAAAGAAAAAGAGCGAAACAAGGAAGGAGAAAGAGGGCGATGAGCATCCCGATATACATTGTTGATGCGTTTACAGAAAAAGCCGTCTG
>NZ_LDPD01000006.1:171807-171951 GCF_001026865.1 Geobacillus sp. ZGt-1
CGTGGGATGAAAGACGGCATGACTCGGTAATCCTTTAAGAGGATCGCTTAGAGCCACCATTTTTCTGTTTTATTGTGGCAGTATAATCATTAAACGGATACAATCTATCATATGGAACAAGAAGATCGAAGAACGAAAACAACT
>NZ_LDPD01000006.1:172066-172169 GCF_001026865.1 Geobacillus sp. ZGt-1
AAGTGAATACCGCGTTTGCCAATTGGCTGTTGAATCATCCCGAGCTGAATCAAGCGACGAGCAAACTATTTAAAGAGTTTTCGTCGCAGCGGTTTCCTTCCGC
>NZ_LDPD01000006.1:173187-219104 GCF_001026865.1 Geobacillus sp. ZGt-1
TTAGCCGTGTGGAGTGTCAACCCTAAAGCAGAGGTTGATTTGTGCGGCCATGCAACTTTGGCGAGTGCCCATGTGCTGTGGGAGCGAGGGGAACACCGCCGAGATGAAGCGATTGCCTTTTTCACGAACAGCGGAGTATTGACGGCTATAAACAACGATGGTTGGATTCGGCTCGATTTTCCGAACGAAACGCCAGTGCGGGTTGAGTCGCCTCCTGCTGCGCTTGTTGGTGCCTTGCCAGCTGAACCGCTGTTTATCGGGCGCAACCGGTTCGATTATTTGGTGGAAATCGGCTCAGAACAGGAGGTGCGCAGACTGACCCCGGATTTCCGCCTGCTTCAAGAAGTAGATGCGCGCGGCATCATTGTGACAAGCCGTTCAGCGGCAGAAGAAGTGGATTTTGTATCGCGGTCCTTTTTTCCAGCTCTCGGTGTGCCGGAAGACCCGGTTACCGGCTCCGCCCACTGTTGCCTCGGGCCGTATTGGGCGGACAAGCTTGGGAAAACGACGTTAGTCGGCTACCAAGCTTCAGCCCGCGGCGGCATTGTGCGGGTGATGGTGGCAGGCGAGAGGGTTCAGCTCGAAGGAAAAGCCATCACCGTGCTGAAAGGGGATCTGGCCGCCGAGGCCGCTTTCGGATTGCAACCCATCTGAAACATTCCAGCGGAAACAATGCCTGTTCCGGATCCGGTTGGGCGGGCTGGTGTTTTCTTCACTGCCTATGCCAACGAAAAAGGCGCCCAAGCCTCACGTGAAAGGCGGGCTTCCTTTTTTCGGCGGCGGGCCGGCCGTGCCGGNTCAGCCAGCTTGGAGGTGCGGCCGGCGCCTGTATACGTTTAGTCATCCCACCGATACGTCCAAAACCGTTCTGTTTTGAGCCAAGCAAGTGCATCGCCGCGTTTGGATGCCGCTTGCATCAGTCCTTCGGTTTGCGAACGGTGGGCGCGAATGGCGGCCAGCTTCGTATCGATCACCGAGCTGACATCGCGCACGACATCCGGCTGGCCAAGGTCTTGTTCGCAGTTTTTCGCAAACGCAACGCAATGGACGGTTGGCCGTTCTTCTTTCGGCCAGCGCTTTAAGGCGCGGATGACAGCGGCTCCACACGCATCATGGTCGGGGTGGACGCTGTAGCCGGGGTAAAACGTAATGACAAGCGATGGATTCGTTTCTGCCACGATGGCGGCGATCTGGTCAGCCAGCTCTTCTTCATCCTCAAACTCGACCGTCTTGTCGCGATAGCCGAGCAGGCGCAAATCATGAATGCCAAGAATGCGGCATGCTTCCTCCAGTTCTTGCTTGCGGATGTGTGGAAGCGTTTCGCGGTTGGCAAACGGAGGCACGCCCATATTGCGCCCCATTTCTCCGAGCGTCAAGCAAGCGTACGTCACCGGCGTGCCGTTTTGCGCATGCTCGGCAATCGTTCCCGACACACCGAACGCTTCATCGTCCGGGTGGGGAAAAACAACGAGCACATGTCGTTCGTTCAACGGAACTCCCTCCTTACACAAACGGTTCGTTGCTCAGTTCGAGAGCCACGGCCAATTTCCCTTGATCATCATGGCCTGCTAGCAGCAACTGTCCTTTTTCTGTCCATTCCCAATGGGTCAGCCCTTCGGCGTACACCCAGCCAAGATCAAGCTTCAGTCCGACGCGATATGGCCCGGGGCCGGTGATCTTGCCGCGGGTGAAGCGGATGCAGGCATTGCGGATGTAGGCGCCGACGGAATAAAAACCTTCGTTATGATGGGAGGCGTATGCTCCGTTCGTCGTTTCCAAATGAATATACACGTCACGATTGGCAAAACGATTCAGCGCCTCTTGTACAGCTGCCGTGTCGATCGGTTGCAAGCGGCTCCCTCCTTGCTGTTTGTTTTTCTATTATTGTACATGACCGAGGCGTGTGAGCGGAAATATTTCGACTCCTATTGTATAATAAAAAAAGAGACACATCTTGGACTCATCCGCACCTACAAAGCGTTGAATGCTGATTCAACGAAAGAAGGGTGATGATCGATGGGGGTTCAAGGCAATGGTGTCACGATGCTGAATTTTGACGGCGTGTACCGACCGCAAAAGCGGCTGTTTCAGTTTCCGCACGAATGGGTCGATCTTGCCGACGTGCCGGAGACGAATTTGTATTGCAGCGAAGCGGCGCTTGCTGAAATTGAGCGGCGGCTTGAGCGGCGGCGGAAGCGCGGGGCGGTGCTGATCGGCAGCGGCAACTATCATTATGTCACGTATTTATTGCTTAAAGAAATCAACGAACCGTTTACGCTTGTGCTTTTTGACCGCCATACGGATGCTGAAGGAGGGGATGATGTCATTTCGTGCGGCTCATGGGTCTCCTATGCACTTAAGCATCCGCGGTTGCAAAAAGTCGTTATCGTTGGCCCAACTGCTTCTTCGCATCAACTCCGTTTATCTCCGAACATGACTGTTCTTCCATTTGATGATCATGATGAATGGCCAAAAGCGCTCATCGAGGCCATCCCGACCGGAAGCATCTATATCAGCATCGATAAAGACGCTCTTCGCCGCGAAGACGCGGTCACGAACTGGGATCAAGGAGTGATTCCGCTATCCCAGCTGCTCGCCTGCCTGCGGTTGCTCTTATTCCATAAAAAAGTGCTCGGCGTGGACATATGCGGCGAATACCCGCCCTCCGCTGTCGACATGTTCGACCCGCTTTGTCGCGAAGCGCGGGGAAAAAATGAGCAGGCGAACATGGCCATCTTGGAGACATATTTCCACTATGCGGCGCCGCATTTGCGGCCGGCGTGAGCGGCGAGAAGCGCGGGAAAGGCAGAACCGCTTTTGGTTTGGCGATCAGAAAAGCAAGGAAGACGCTGTCCCTTCGGATTTTGGCCATCGGGCCGGCGCTTCTGCCGGCCCGATGGCCGAAAAAGCCGGGAAGGCCGCTGCTTGAGGGGATGAGCCTAGTTGTCAAAAGCCGCTCCCGTACATAATGCGAAATTGTTTTTCATCGGAGCGGACATCGCGCGGCTCGATGTGCATGCGGGCGACTTTGGCAAACATCGTTCCGGCTTCAATGGTGTCCAAAAAGAGTTGAAGGGCGCTTTCATTCCCCTGAACTTCCATTTCCACTGTTCCGTCATCATTGTTTTTCACCCAACCGGTCAGCTGCCGTTTTAGCGCTTCGTGTTGGACGAAGTATCGAAACCCGACGCCTTGCACGCGCCCTTCCACGATGACATGAACTCTTTTCACGCCGATGAGTCCTCCTTCATTACGGTTGTTCTGCTTCCATCATATAATAGATGAGGCGGAAAATACATGAAAAAAGGAGCTTGATGGTTCAAGCTCCTTTTTTTACGGATGATAGCGATAATACTTGTTGTTGAATGAGCAGCACAAGCCGCGGGTGATCGCCTAGGTAAGAGCATAAATGCCACTGCTTGTCGGAAACAGAGAACCCCTGCAACTTCCGTTCGATCGTTTTCATTAAGACGCCGGTAAACAATAAGTACGGGACGACAAACACACGCCGATACGCCGATGCGTGGGCCCGTTCGAGCCCTTCATCAAGCGTCGGGCGGATGGCAGCGAGAAAACAAACGTCCACGTGCGGCACGTTCGTTTTTTCTTTTAAAAGCGCAGCGATGGCGGACATGTCGCGCTTCGTGTCTGGATCACTGCTGCCGCGGCCGACAAGAAGGATCATCGATTCACCGTCAAGCGGTGCGGACTGTTCGCTGATGCGGTCGATCATGATGTCGATCATTGCTTCATGGACGCCGAACGGAGCGCCACAGAGGATATCAACGGACGGATGGCGCCGTCTCGCGATGTCCAATGCTGCTGGAATATCGTGTTTGGCATGCCCTGCAGAAAGAAGGAGAAGCGGAACGACGATGACGCGTGTCGCCCCTTGGGCGACACAACGGTCAACGCCGGTGACAATGTCCGGTTCCGCGAGCTCGACAAAGCATAGCTCTTGAATCGGAATATCGATGGCCCTCCGGCACTGTTCGACGAAACGCGCCGCTTCATGGCGCGCGGCGGCAATGCGGCTGCCGTGGCTGACATATAAAACAGCTTCCATCGCCATCGCCTCACGATGTTGCGCCAGCGGCTGCGGATGACGCAAGCAACGGCTCAAACCATTGAATGTTGGCGCGCAGCCGGACGACGTCTCCGATCATGATCATGCTCGGATTTTGGATGTTTTCCTTGGCGGCGATTCCGGCGATCGTCGCGAGCGTGCCGGTGACGGTGCGTTGAGCAGTTGTCGTTCCCCATTCGATGACCGCCGCCGGCGTCTCCGGCGCTTTGCCGTATTTCATCAGCTGGCCGCAAATGTATGGCAAGTGATGAACCCCCATGTAAATGGCGATCGTATCGATGCCTTTGGCGAGGCTTTCCCATTTGATCTCGTCACGACTTCCGTCGCGCCGATGCCCGGTGACAAAGGCGACGCTTGAGCTGAACGCGCGATGGGTGACAGGGATGCCGGCATAAGCCGCCGCCGCGATGGCGGAGGTGATGCCGGGAACGATCTCAAATTCGATCCCATGTTTGGCCAGCGCCTCGGCCTCTTCGCCGCCGCGCCCGAACACGAACGGATCGCCGCCCTTTAAGCGGACGACCGTTTTTCCTTTTTTGGCATGCCAGACGAGCGCATGGTTGATCGTTTCCTGCTGCATGGCATGAAAGCCGGGCAGCTTGCCGCAAAAGATGAGTTCGGCGTCCGGCTTGGCATATGAAAGCAACTCTTCATTGATGAGACGGTCGTACAAAATGACATCCGCTTGCTGGATGCATTTTAATCCTTTGACGGTAATGAGTTCCGGGTCGCCGGGGCCGGCGCCGACAAGATATACTTTGCCCATCGTTGTTTCAGCCCCTTCGTGCATGATTCAGCCAGCCGCTGGAAAGCGGCATGGATGCTCGGCTGCTTTTATTGTAAATGGTCTGCCTTGGGATGAAAACGACCTTGTCAAATGACCTCCCGTTCTTTTTTGGCAGAGGACGGGGGAATCAGTCTGTTTTCGCGGCCGGGATCATTCCTCGCTCGCGCAGGTAGGCGAGCACTTGCTCGGCACATTCGTCAACCGAATAACGGTGTGTTTCGATCGTCAGCTCCGGTGCTTCCGGCGCTTCGTACGGCGAGTCGATGCCCGTAAATTCACGGATTTCCCCGCGGCGAGCTTTTTGATACAGCCCTTTCGGATCGCGCTTTTCGCATTCTTCAAGCGGGCAGTTGACGTAAATTTCGATAAACTCGTCTTCTTCGACTAAGCGGCGGACGAGCGCCCGGTCTTCGGCAAACGGCGAGATGAACGCCGTCAGCACAAACTGGCCGCTGTCGACAAACAGCTTTGCCACTTCGCCGATGCGGCGGATGTTTTCCGTCCGGTCGGCGGCGGAAAAGCCGAGATCTTTATTGAGCCCGTGCCGGATGTTGTCGCCGTCTAAGACATAATTCTGAATGCCGAGCTCAAACAGTCGTCTGGAGACAGCGTTGGCCACCGTCGATTTGCCGGAGCCGGACAGCCCGGTGAACCAAAGGATGGCGCTATGATGGCCGTTGCGCTTGCGACGATCTTCTTTTGTGACCGATGTGTGATGCCAAACGATGTTCGTGCTCATCGCGATCCTCCTTTAGCGCGCTGACGGGGCGACCGTTTCGCGTTCTTGCAGCCCTTTGATCAAGACGGCTGCCACTTCCGGGCGGCTGAACGTGCTCGGCGGCACTTGGCCGTTGCGCAGCATTTCACGAACTTTCGTGCCGGAAAGGACGACATGGTATTTCGCGTCATGCGGACACGTTTTTGTCGATGCCATCCCTTCGCATTTCGTGCAGTAAAAGCTATGTTCGAAAAAGAGCGGCGTAATGCCAAGCTCTTCAGCCGTAAAGTTCAAGAAGATTTTTTGCGCATCATACGTACCGTAATAATTGCCGACACCAGCGTGGTCGCGGCCGACGATGAAGTGCGTGCAGCCGAAATTTTTGCGCACCATCGCGTGGAAAATGGCTTCACGCGGACCGGCATAGCGCATCGCAGCTTGGAAGACGCCGAGGAAAACGCGGTCTTTCGGGTAATAGTTTTCCAGCAGCACTTGATAGCTTTCCATCCGGATGTCAGCCGGAATATCGTCCGCTTTCGTTTCGCCGACGAGTGGGTTTAAAAACAAGCCATCAACGATCTCGAGCGCGCATTTTTGAATGTATTCATGGGCGCGGTGAACCGGATTGCGCGTTTGGAAGCCGACAACGGTGTTCCAGCCAAACTCAGCAAACTTTTTCCGCGTTTCTGCTGGATCAAAATAAAACGAGGCGAATTGGCCTTTGTCGGTCCGTTTGACAAGCGTAATCTCCCCGCCGACATACACATCCGGTTTTTCAAACAGTTTGCGCACGCCTGGGTGAGCAAGTTCATCCGTTTTATAAACGAGCTTCGCTTCTTTCGTTTTGTCTGGGCGGTAAATGTCAGCGATCTCAATGACGCCGTAGACGTCGCCACGATAAACGAGTTTCGCCTTATCGCCGACGGCGAGCTCTTTCGCTTTTTCTTCTGTTACCGCGAGCGTGATCGGAATGCTCCAGACGGTGCCGTCAGACAGACGCATTGTTTCAACAACCGCGTCGTAATCCGTTTTCGTTAAAAAACCAGTGAGAGGGCTGTAGGCGCCCGTTCCGATCAGCTCCAAGTCGCTCAGTTCGGCTTTGGAGAGCTCGATCGTTTTGGTCGCCTCATCAAGCGGATAGTCCGGATTCCAACGATTGATCAATGTGCCGCCATGCGGGATGCTTACGCTCATGTTCATAACCTCCTAGATTGATAGATGTTGTGAAATGCCGCTGCCATGTTCATGAGGCAAGCGTTCTTTTTTCAGGCTAATGACGCCAAGCAGACGCTCAAGATGGCGATGACCGTATAGACGTCGCTGTCAAACAGCAGCTTGACGATTCGGAATGGCGTCCGATTCATCAGCGACGCCTATCGAGGCCGCCGCGCCGCTCGCCTCGATGTTCATGGCGAAGAAAAAGGATGCGATCAAAGCAATGGCAAGGAGCATATCGTTTTTCTCTCCTTAAGCGAGATGGAGACCGCATTCCGTCTTTCCTTGGCCGGCCCAGCGCCCGGAGCGCAAGTCGTTCGGATCTGTAGCCGGAGCGGTGCACGGGGCGCAACCGATGCTCGGGTAGCCGCGGTCGTGGAGCACATTGTACGGGAGATGGCGTTTGTACACGTAATTCCATACGTCTTTCCACGTCCAGTGAATGAGCGGACAGACTTTAATAGAACGGAACTTGTCGTCTTTGTTAATGTACTCGACATGCCGCCGCGTCGGCGATTGCTCGCGGCGCAAGCCGGAAATCCACGCCGTCACCCCGGTCAGCACCTCGCGCAGCGGAATGACTTTGCGCAGCTCACAGCATTTGTTCGGGTCGCGTTTCCATAACTCGTCGCCAAACTGCGCCTTCTGTTCTTCCAACGTCAAGCGCGGCTGCTTCATCACGATGCGAAGCGACGGATATTTTTCTTTCACTTTCGCGATCGTATCGTACGTCTCTGGAAAATGCAGGCCGGTATCCAAAAAGACGATTTCGGCGTCCGGTTTGACTTGGGAGATGAGATCAATCAGCACAATCCCCTCGATGCCGAAGCTGCACGCGTATACGATCTCATCGCCGTATTCGCGATACGCCCAAGCAAGGACGTCAAGCGCCCCTTTTGTTTCATTATCGGACGGAAAAGACGGTTTTTCCGCCTTTTCCCACTGATCATACGTGAGCATCGGTTTCTCCTCCTCACAAAATCAAAGAAAATCCACGTAATTAGTCGGATATATAGCGGCCAAACGGCAATTCGGCGGCGAAAATCCTTCCTTGCATGAATCAGAAAGAGCGGGAGAAAGGGTGCCCCTTATTTTACTAAAGATCTTCTTTAGCTGGAATTGGCACTTTGCTATAGGCGGCAGGTTGACGGAGTTCATTGAGCCAATTCCTCCCTCACTCCCGAGCAACGTATGCAACGCATGTCATTTAATTGATTAAAATTTTAGCACAATTGACGATAATGTCAATCATAGTTTTTCGATAGGAATTGTTTTTATACGAAACAGCTGCATTGCCTGCCTAGCAGCAGATGGGAGCGTTATTTTTTGCGCAGGCTTCCGAGCTCTTCGACAATCGCCTGCATTTCGCTTGGGCTGAACGTCTCGCGTTTCATCACCATCTCGTAAATGTCTCTCAACTCATCGTACCATTCCTCGGAAAAATGGGACGGCTTGATGGCATCCAAGTTCAGCACTTTCAACTTTTGCTTCAACTGTTCGATCATGTAGGCGACGTTTTCCGCCGACCGTTTTGATAAATCCATTCGTTTACTCCTTTCATGGCAAGTTACTATGTATTGTACCATAGGTGCAGGAAGAATGGGGAGAGATTGCCTGGCTTGCTTTTCTGATGAAAAACGGATGATGTGGTAAAATGTAGGTGCACATGCATAGTGCCAGTCTAAAAGGTTGGTGAAACACCTCGTTTTCTTCAAAATGGTTGTCGTGAACGCGCACAAAAGTTGTTGGCCCATTCGCACACGCTCCCCCGCTGGAGTTGTTTTTTCGTTACATCCCCGTCCTTCTAGGGACAAAAAGGGCTAGATGAAAAGAAATGAAGGAAAACTAACGGTGGAAAGCACCGTGGACATAGAGAGAGGGGTGGCTGTTTGGATGATTAAAGTGCTGTTTGTTTGTCTTGGAAACATTTGTCGCTCGCCGATGGCGGAAGCGGTCTTCCGTCATTTGGTGAAAGAGCGGGGGCTTGACGGTCTGATTGCCGTTGATTCGGCGGGAACAGGCAGCTGGCATGTCGGTGAGCCGCCGCATGTGGGGACAAGAAGGGTTTTGACTGAAAATAAGATCGACTACTCCGGCATCCGCGCCCGGCAAGTGAATCATCGTGACTTGGAAGAATTTGATTACATCATCGCCATGGACGCAGCCAACTTGAACGATTTGCGCCGATTGGCTGGCTCCCGTTCGAAAGCGGTGCTCGCCCGGTTGCTTGACTTTGTTCCCGACCGGGAAAAAGACGATGTGCCTGATCCGTATTATACCGGGAATTTTGCCGAAGTGTATCGCCTCGTCCGCTCAGGGTGCGAGCATTTGCTTGAGAGGATCATCCGCGACCATCGACTTGGTGTGGAGGAAACAAAATGACTTTGAGGGCGGCGCACCCGTCTAGGGAAAAACGGGGAAGGAGGGCAGCCGATGGTCGTAAATTTGGCGTTCATCCGTGAGTTGGCCCGCCGTTTTACGGAAGATGAAATCCCGCGTTTGTCGGCGGAATTGGCGTATTACTTTCTTCTGTCGCTCTTTCCGTTTTTGTTGTTTTTAATGACGCTGTTGGCGTATTTGCCGATTCCGCATGAAGATGTGCTTGCGCTCGTGCGGCAATACGCCCCGAAAGAGGCGCTTCACCTCATCGAGACGAACGTTTATCGTCTCATGAATGAGCAAAATGGGGGATTGTTGTCGTTTAGCATCATCGCAGCTATTTGGTCAGCGTCTAATGGCATGAGTGCCATTATGAGGGCATTCAACCGCGCTTATGATGTGCAAGAAGACCGGCCGTTTTGGATCGTACGCGGGCTGTCGATTGTGTTGACGCTCGGCATGATCGTTGTCATCATCGTTGCCCTCGTGCTTCCGGTCTTCGGGCGGATAATCGGGCTGTTTTTGTTCTCTGCTCTCGGGTTGTCGCAACAGTTTTTGGAGGTTTGGAACGCGTTTCGTTGGGTGACGAGTTCGCTGTTATTGTTTGCTGTCTTTACTGCCCTTTATTATTTCGCGCCGAACAAACAGCTTCGCTGCGTCAACGTCGTGCGCGGCGCGCTGTTTGCCACCGCCGGCTGGATTGCGGCGTCGCTGGCGTTCGCGTATTATGTCAACAACTTTGCCGATTACACGGCGATGTATGGCAGCCTTGGCGGGATGATCGTGTTGATGGTTTGGTTTTATTTGTCCGGCATGATTCTTGTCTTGGGCGGGGAACTCAACGCCATGTTTGACTGTGAGCGCGAAGGGAAAAGACGGCAGCGTTAGCGTGCATAAACGGTGCCGAGGCGGGATATCGTAACAATGCAGGGGATCTTGGCATAGGGGGGATCAAGATGACGAAACATACGAAAAAAGACGGGGGCACGAAGCAAAAAGGAAAAAACAGACCAAAGCATAAGACGAGTGGCAGTGCCAACGGCCAAAACGGCTATCATTGAAAGAAGCTGCCTCAAAAGGTGGTTCTTCGTTCAACATAGCACAACATATTGTAATATTGTGCCCCGGCGGTCGTTTTATGTGTATAGATGGAAATCAAAAAAAGGTGCCCTTCCCTTTTTGGAGGGCACCTTTCCTTTCATGCAAACACAGGCGCATCGAGCCGCCGCCGCTTTATTCAACGATTTCTTCGTGATGGTGGTAATAGCGCTCATAAATGTATTCAATTTCTGCATCGGTCATATAGGCGAGTTCCTCGCGCGACAATCCCCGCACTTTTTCGATAAACTCGATCATATTTTTCCGTTCCGTTCTGCTCATGATCGCCACTCCTTTATACTGTTTTAAAACAGAAACTTGATATCTTGGTTTTATTATATAACAGAGGGAACAAAATGGTCAACGATTTTTTTGAAAAAAATAAAAAATAAAAAACAAAAAACGGTCAAGCCGCTGTTTCCTGTTCCCGGCGGCTGACGAGGCAAATGGCCGGAACGAGGAGGACAGCGCTGACCGCAAGGAAAAAGGCGCGAGCAGAGAGATCAACCACGCTGCCGGCAAGCGGCGGGCCCGTCATGCTGCCGAGACTGTATAGCATCCCGCACAACAAATTGCCGGCGGGAAGCAGCTCTTTCGGCAACAGGTCGGTCATATAGGCGATGCCGAGCGAGAAGAGCGAGCCGGTAAACATGCCAGCGGTGAACAAACAAGCAGCCAACCCAACCGTGGACGCACCGACAGTGAGGGCAATCAAAAAACAACCGGCGCCGGCCAAGAGTGCACCGGTGATGATCTCGCGCCGCCCGAACCGGTCGCTGAGCGCTCCGAGCGGAAGCTGAAAGATGATGCCCCCAAGCGAGAAGCATGGCAAGATGAAGGCGATCTGCTCAGCGCTCATCCGTTCACGCAAGGCGTACAGCGGGAAGATGGAATGGACAGCCGCTTCTAAAAAACCGTAGGCAAACGGCAACAAAAGCGCTGGCCATGCCTGTTTCCAAGCGCCAATAAACCGACCGGCCGCCGACGAAGAACGTTCAAGCGGCTTTGGTTTTTCGTTCGGCAGCCAAAAGACGCCGATCCAACCGGCGAAACTAAGGAGAGCAGCTAAATAAAACGGAAGCGCCTTCTCGACCGAAGCGAGTGAAGCCAACAGCGGGCCGATGGTGAAGCCGAGGCCGAACGCCCACCCATACAGCGACAATCGCCGTCCGCGTTCAGTCGGCAGCGAAAAGTCCGTAATCCACGTTTGTGTCGCAAAATGAAGCATATGATCGCCGATGCCGATGGCAAAGCGAAGAACAAGCCAAAAGAAAAGAGAAGGAAAAAGTGGAAAAAGAATAAGCGAACATATTACAATGAAACCACCAAGGAGAATGAGGAGCCGATAGCCATAGCGTCTCAGCGGCCGTTCCAAAAATGGCGAAATGGTCAAGACACCGATATACAGGGCGGCGGCGTGCGCCCCGTTAACGGACGAAGAGACGCCGTTTTCATCAAGAAGCATCGCCAAAAGCGGCAGCAACATCCCTTGCGACAGACCGGAGACGGCGACAATCCCGGTTAAGATGGCAAAACGCATCGTGCATCCCCATTTCAGTTGAAATCGCCGGCTGATCAAACAAGCGAGGCCGGATGTTTCCCAGGGCGAATGAATGCCCTTATCCATCGTACATAGAAACGGCGGTCAATGCAACGAAAACAATCAAGAGGAAAGGTGGAAGAGAAATGAACAAGGTGTTTGCTTGGATGACATGGATCGGCGTGCCGGTGTCGGTCATCGGCGGGTTTCTTCATTGGCCGACTGTCTTGATGTTTGTGCTGTACTGTTTGACGATCATTGCGCTCGCCAGCTATATGGGGCGAGCGACGGAAAGCTTGGCGATCGTCGCCGGACCGCGCATTGGCGGGCTGTTGAACGCGACGTTTGGCAACGCGGTCGAGCTGATCATTTCCATTTTTGCCTTGCAGGCTGGACTCGTTGACGTCGTGCTCGCTTCCTTAACTGGTTCGGTGCTCGGGAACTTGCTTTTGGTGGCTGGGCTATCGTTTTTTGTCGGCGGACTAAAATATAAGCGGCAAGAATTCAACATTTATGATGCTCGTCATAATGCCGGGCTGCTGACTTTTGCTATCTTCATCGCTTTTGTCATTCCGGAAGTGTTTACCATGCATATGAATCACAGCGAACAAGTCGCGTTGAGCGTTGGCATTTCGATCATCATGATCTTGCTTTACGCCGCTGCCCTTTATTTCCGGCTTGTCACCCATCGCGGCGTATATCAGCATAAATCAGAAGAAGTGGAAGAACATGAAGAGCCCGAATGGGGCAAAGGGAAAGCGACCGCCATTTTGGCGCTGGCGACGGTTGCGGTCGCCTATTTATCGGAACGGCTCGTTCATACGTTTGAAACGGTCGCCGAGTCATTCGGCTGGAGCGAGCTGTTTATCGGGATCATCATCGTGGCCATCGTCGGCAATGCGGCGGAGCACGCTTCCGCGGTGATTATGGCGTACAAAAACAAAATGAATGTCGCGGTGGAAATTGCCGTCGGCTCGACATTGCAAATCGCCATGTTCGTTGCGCCGGTGCTTGTGCTCGTTTCGCTTTTGTTTCCGGAAAAAATGCCGCTTGTCTTTTCACTTCCTGAGCTGGTGGCGATGGCTGCTTCCGTCCTTTTGATGATCGTGCTGTCAAATGATGGTGATACGAACTGGTTTGAAGGAGCAACATTGCTCGCTGCCTATACGATCATGGGCATCGGTTTTTACTTGCTGTAAGTGACTGCATCCGGGTATTCGCCGTCCGGGTGTTTTTTTGCGGGTGCGGGAAGTGGGGCGCCAAACGGGGAAAATTTTCGCCGCCGCGGATAAACGGCGCATTTTGAAAGAAACTAACAGTGAATAACGTGGGAAGAAAGGAGTGAAGACGATGAAAAAGTGGGCTGTTTCGCTGTTCGTGAGCGTGCTTCTTCTTTATGCGGCGGCGTTTTCGGCGCTGGCGGCTGCCGGCAAACCGGCGCCCGGTGCGGTGATTGATATATCGAAAGAAAATACGTATCCGAACCCGACGCAAGATTTGCCGCATTTGGAACCGAGCTCGTTTACAAAACAGCTGTTAAGATCGGCGAATGTGAAAATTGAGAATCCCGAATTGATCCATCTCTTTAATGAATCTTCGGCGACCGACACGCCATGGGCCGTTGGCTATCGAGCGACGATTTATTTAGGCCAATGGCCGCTCAATTACCAGTCGATCGAAACGTCGACGAACTGGGAATATCAAAAGGTCAACACGAATTTCCTTGATAACCGCGGCGGCGATACGGCGCAAAAGTTGTACTATAAACAAGAAATGCAAAAATACGTCCGCGGCGGGTTGACGGTGAAAGTGCCGAATGAAGACGCGGTTAAGCGGATGATGTTAAACAAAGCGATGGAAAAGACGAACTTGCCGCTCTCTTTCAGCACGGTTGTCGGCCTTGGCACGAAAAAAGACCAACCGTACAACGTACCGGCGAAAAAAATAGGTTATTTGTACGCGTACGCTCCGGCGGTGAATGAAAAAGGGAAAGTAACATACGGGGAAGTGTACGTCGTGCTCAAAGGAAACAAAAAGAAAATTGTCGTCAAAAACGTGACGACAAGAGGGGTTGGGGCGTGGATTCCGGTGCAGGATCGCCTGTACATGTCATATGTGGTGAGTGAACAGCCAAGATAAAACGTCAAGGAAAAGCTCCTTGACGTTTTTTATCGGCCAATGCGCGCGGACCGCTTCGTAAAATCGACGCCGCGGTAATACGTCTGCTTCACAAGGACGTTCGGTCCGAGGCAGCGTGCCGACGGGCAGTGGCAAAGAAGCTCCCTAGCAAGCTTTGAGCGCCGCCATTTGTCATACACGTCTGGCAGCGAATCGTGAATGATGTTGCCAAGCGGCGGTTCATCACCGAAATCGGTGACGATGACATCGCCGGTGAAAATATTGACATTGAGCCGTGAACGTCCGTCTGGATCGTTGCGCACGGTGACGTTTTTGCTTTCATACAGCCGCTTCAATAGGCGCACATCTTCTTCGTTGTCGCTGCACGGGTAAAACGGCAGCGTGCCAAACAGCATCCAGACGTTTTCGTCGCGAATGTCAAGCAAATGGTGAATCGCTTCGCGCAATTCGTCCAAGCTCAACGTCTCCAAAGCGCTGGCAAAATCGCTCGGATACATCGGATGGATTTCATGGCGCCGGCAGCCCATTGCCTCGACAACTTGGCGGTGGATCGTTTCCAAGTGGCGGACGGTTCGTTTGTTTAACATCGTTTCCGCCGATACCATCACGCCGGCATTTGCCAGCGCTTTTGCATTGTCAAGCATGCGCTGGAAGTATTTCTCGCGTTGGGCGCGCGTCGGCTTCCGCTCCATCATGGCAAAACCACCTTCGACAAAGTCGTCGATCGTCCCCCAGTTGTGCGAGATATGGAGCACATCCAAATACGGAATGACTGGTTCATAGCGAGACAAATCCAACGTCAAGTTCGAATTGAGCTGCGTCCGCACCCCGCGCTCGTGCGCGTAGCGGAGAAGGGGAACGACGTATTGTTCGACGGATTTTAATGACAGCATCGGCTCGCCGCCGGTGATGCTTAATGACCGCAAATGCGGAATTTCCTCGAGCCGGCGGAGCAACATATCAAGCGGCAGCGCCTCGGGATCTTTCATTGTCAACGTATAGCCAACAGCACAATGCTCACAGCGCATATTGCAAAGCGTCGTTGTGGTAAACTCAATATTCGTCAGTTGTAGTTTTCCATATTCTTCAATATCGACGTACGCTTCCCAAGGGTCATACGCCGGTGTAATGGCTGGCATGGTGGATGAGCGCATGGTCTTCTCCTCTTTCCATTCAAAGTCCCAACGTTCATTATCGGCAACAGTCACTCCGCTTGTCAATCGTTTTGGCCGCTGATCCTCTATCCCATTCCTATGAGGCGGGCGGGGGACTGATGAGACAGAAAAGAAAGATTTTTTCCATAACCGAGAAAAAGCAGTATAATAGAAGAAGATGAGACAACTGCCAATAGGGCGATCCAAAAGGAAAGGGCGTGGAATCAGCATGGAAAAATTCCAGCAAAGCATGTATGACTTGATCGTTGAGACATCAACGAAGCTGCCGAAGGACGTTCGCCGAGCGATCGCTCGAGCGAAAGTGCGCGAAAACGCCGGCACGCGGGCGGCCATGGCGCTCGATACGATCGTCGAGAACATTCAAATGGCGGACGAAAACGTGTCGCCGATCTGTCAGGACACCGGCTTGCCGACGTTTAAAATCAAAGTGCCGGTCGGCGTGAATCAAATCGAAATGAAAAAAGCGATCCGCGCCGCCATTGTCGAAGCGACGAAAAACGGCAAGCTGCGTCCGAACTCGGTCGACTCGCTCACCGGCAAAAACAGCGGCGACAACTTAGGGGAAGGCGTGCCGGTCATCAAATTTGAACAATGGGAAAACGATTACATTGACGTTCGCCTTATTTTAAAAGGCGGCGGTTGTGAAAACAAAAACATTCAATACAGCCTTCCGTGTGAACTCGAGGGGCTCGGCCGCGCCGGCCGCGACCTTGACGGCATCCGCAAATGCATTTTGCATGCGGTGTACCAAGCGCAAGGGCAAGGATGCAGCGCCGGCTTTATCGGCGTCGGCATCGGCGGCGACCGCTCATCGGGCTATGAGTTGGCGAAAGAGCAGCTGTTCCGTCCGGTCGATGATGTCAATCCGATTGAAGAATTGCGCCAACTCGAAGAATACATTATGGAAAACGCCAACAAACTTGGCATCGGCACGATGGGCTTTGGCGGCGAATCGACGCTGCTTGGCTGTAAAATCGGCGTTATGCACCGCATCCCGGCGAGCTTCTTCGTTTCGGTCGCCTACAACTGCTGGGCGTTTCGGCGCATGGGCGTGAAAATCGACCCGGCGACCGGTGAGATCATCGAATGGCTGTACCAAGACGGCGAAGACGTCGATTTTGCAAAAGAGTTGGAAAAAGCGGAAGCAGCCGCGGCGCTTGAACAAGGCGACACACGCGTCATCGACCTTGTTCCGCCGCTGTCGGAAGAACAAGTGCGCCAGCTTCGCGTCGGCGACGTCGTCCGCATCAGCGGCGTCATTTACACCGGCCGCGATGCCATTCATAAATATTTGATGGACCATGACGCGCCGGTCGACTTGAACGGGCAAATCATTTATCATTGCGGCCCGGTCATGTTAAAAGATGAAGAAGGCCGCTGGCACGCCAAAGCTGCCGGCCCGACGACAAGCATCCGTGAAGAGCCGTACCAAGGCGACATCATGAAAAAATTCGGTGTCCGCGCTGTCATCGGCAAAGGCGGCATGGGCGCGAAGACGCTGCAAGCGTTAAAAGAACACGGCGGCGTGTATTTGAACGCGATCGGCGGCGCGGCGCAATATTACGCCGATTGCATCAAATCCGTGGAAGGCGTTGATTTGCTGGAGTTTGGCATCCCCGAAGCGATGTGGCATTTGCGCGTCGAAAACTTCACTGCTGTTGTCACGATGGATTCGCACGGCAACAGCTTGCATGAAGATGTGGAAAAATCGTCGCTTGAAAAGCTGGCTCAGTTCAAAGAGCCGGTGTTCAAGTAAGAAGGAGAGCTGAATTTCAAGCACATGGCTATTGGTATTCAAACAAGCTGATCCCGTTTTCTTCTCTGTCCCCAAAGCGTTTGCTTTTGGGGCCTTTTTTTGCAAAAAATGGCGCGCGTAAAGCGGTCAGGGGTGAAAACAATAAGAAAGAGGAAAAGATGGCGGCCAAGGAGGAACTAGGCATGAGATGGCTCATTTCTCTCGTTTTAGCGCTCGCGCTTTTTCCCGCCCCTGCTTTTGCCATAAGCAATGCGCCGATCCATTGGGGATTTAAGAGAAGCGAAAACCACGAGCCCCCATCGGCGGGAAAAGAGCTCGATGAACTGCTCGCCAAATATGACGCCTTTTATTTAGGCGACACGAGCGAAAAAACGATCTATTTAACATTTGACAACGGGTATGAAAACGGCTATACGGCGCAAATTTTGGACGTGTTAAAGGAAAAACATGTGCCAGCCGCCTTTTTTGTCACTGGTCATTATTTGCAAACAGCGCCCGATTTAGTCAAACGGATGGCGGCGGAAGGGCATATCATCGGCAACCATTCATGGCACCATCCCGATTTGACGGCGGCAAGCGAAGAGCGGTTCCGTGAAGAGCTGGAAAAAGTAAAAGAAAAGACCGAGGAATTGACCGGGCAAAAAGGGATGGCGTACCTTCGCCCGCCGCGCGGCATTTTCAGCGAACGGACGTTATCTCTCGCCCGCGACCTTGGCTATTATCACGTCTTTTGGTCGCTTGCGTTCGTCGACTGGCAAACTGACCGCCAGCGCGGCTGGCAATATGCTTACGACCAAATCATGAAACAAATCCATCCGGGGGCGATTTTGCTGTTGCATTCCGTGTCCAAAGACAATGCCGAAGCGCTGCCGAAGGTGATCGACGACTTGCGCAAACAAGGGTATACGTTTGCCAGCTTAGATGAGTTGATGGTGAAAAAGATGGGCCTCCATCCGCGGCTGTTTCGCCCATAAGCCGCTTTCATCACTTGAGCGCAAAAGTGGTACGAAACGTTGTGTGTTGGACCATTCGAAAACCCGCCTCGTTCTGTCAACCGAACCATATGCCGCTGCCTCGTCCTGCCAACAAGTTGGTTCGACGGGGCGTTTTTCGTTATAATAGGGGCACGGACAAATGAGAAAGGTGAGAACGATGTGGAAGCAAACGATTACCGTGCCCGCGCCGTACGATTTTGCGCATGCGTTGGAGCGATTGGCGCTCGATCCGCTGCTGGCGGTTGATCTAGAGCGGCAGCGCGTCACCGTGCCGCTTCATCTCGATGACGTAAAGGTGCCTGTCGTGGTGGAAAGCATCGGCGCGAAAGACGCCCCGCGCTTTATCGTGTCGGGGCCGCATCCCGAGCGGCAACAGGAGATCATCGAACGGATTTCTCATCTGTTTCAATGGCGGACGCCCCTTGCCTCGGTGCACGGCTACTTTCAGGCGACCGAGCTGGCGCCGCTGTTTGCCCGTTATGAGGGGCTGCCGTTGGTGCTTGATTTTGATTTGTATTTTTGCCTCGTCAAATGTTTGATCCACCAACAGCTTCATCTCAAAGTCGGCTATCGGCTCACAGAGCGGTTTGTGAAAACGTTCGGCGAGGAGCGGGACGGCGTTTGGTTTTACCCGCGCCCAGAAGAGATCGCGGCCCGCTCGTACGAGGACTTGCGCGCCTTGCAGCTGAGCGGGCGGAAAGCCGAATATATCGTCAATGTGTCGCGCCTCATTGCCGAGGGGAAGCTGCGGCTTGATGAACTCGAGCAGATGGAAGACGGCGAGGTGATGGAGAGGCTGACCGCCGTGCGCGGCATCGGTCCGTGGACCGTGCAAAATTTCCTCCTCTTCGGCCTCGGCCGCCCAAACGTCTTCCCGCCGGCGGATATCGGTTTGCAGCGGGCGGTCGAAAAATGGTTCGGGCTTCCGAAGCGGCCGACCACAAAAGAGATGGCGGCGCTTGGCGAACGATGGAAGCCGTACGCCAGCTATGCGGCGCTTTATTTATGGCGAAGCATTGAATGAGAGGGACCGATATGGCAAAGCAACAAATGAACATCAAAATCAAAAAAGGCGAGCAATTTCCCGTGACGATTCAACGGATCGGCATTAACGGCGAAGGGGTCGGTTATTTCCAAAAACAAGTCGTCTTCGTCCCCGGCGCCTTGCCGGGTGAAGAAGTCATCGTTGAGGCGACGGACATCCACCCAACCTACGCCGAGGCGAAAATCAAGCGCATCCGCAAGCGCTCGCCAAACCGCATCAAGCCGCCCTGTCCGCTCTATGACCAGTGCGGCGGCTGCCAGTTGCAGCACTTGGCGTACGAGGCGCAGCTCGAGGCGAAGCGCGACATTGTCATCCAGGCGCTCCGCCGCCATGCCCGGCGCCTCGATGTCGACAAGCTTGACATCCGCCCGACGATCGGCATGGACAACCCGTGGCATTACCGAAACAAAAGCCAGTTTCAAGTTGGAATGAAGGAAGGGAAGGTGCTCGCCGGCCTGTACGGCCTCAACTCCCACCGGCTCATCGATTTATCGGAATGCCGCGTCCAGCATCCGCAAACGACGCGCGTCACGAACATCGTGAAAACGATTTTGCAAGACTTGCACATCCCGATTTACAACGAGCGGACAAGAATGGGCGTCGTGCGGACGATCGTCGCCCGCGTCGGCTTTCATACCGGCGACATCCAGCTTGTGCTTGTGACAGCGACAAAAGACATTCCGCGCAAAGAGCTGTTGATCGAGGAAATCCGCCGCCGTCTTCCAGAAGTGAAATCGATCGTGCAAAACATCAACGGCGAAAAAACGTCGCTTATTTTCGGCGACGAGACAGAAGTGCTCGCCGGCGACGAATACATTCAAGAAACGCTCGGCGATTTGTCGTTTGAACTGTCGGCGCGCGCCTTTTTCCAGCTCAACCCGTTGCAGACGGTGAAATTGTACGACGAAGTGAAAAAAGCGGCCGCCCTCACCGGAACGGAGCGGATCGTTGACGCTTACTGCGGCGTCGGCACGATCGGTTTGTGGCTTGCTCGCGATGCCAAAGAAGTGCGCGGCATGGACACGATTCCGGAAGCGATCGAAGACGCGCAAAACAACGCCAAAAAGCATGGGTTCACCAACACGCACTATGTCGTCGGCAAAGCCGAATATTGGCTGCCAAAATGGGTGAACGAAGGCTGGAAGCCGGACGTCATCATCGTCGACCCGCCCCGCGTCGGCTGCGACCGGGCGTTGCTTGAAACGATTCTCCACGTCCGCCCGAAAACAGTCGTCTACGTCTCATGCAACCCGTCCAGCCTCGCCCGCGATCTCGATGCCTTGGCTGCACAATATCGCGTCGACTACATCCAACCGGTGGACATGTTTCCGCACACGGCGCATGTGGAAGCGGTGGCGAAATTAACGCTGCAATTTTGACACTCCACACGTCTTCAGCCGTGTGGAGTGTCAATGGAAAATGAAATCGGGTTCTTCCACTCCTTTTTGGGAGAAAGAAGAGAGGGAGAAAAAGTGGGGGAACCCTTGGAAAAGCAAGGAAAAAAGATCGAAATGAGAGAAAAATGAATTAAGCCAGAGGCAATAAAATATCTGTTCGTGACACACTTCCATCCTGATCATGCCGGCATGGTAGAAAACATTAAGAAATTCGGAACTTCCTTTATTTTGTTTGAACATACAGATGTCCATGAGCAATTTTTGCTCTCCCTCCATCATGAAAATGGCAACTCAAGGAGCGCACATTCTCATAGAAAACCAGAGCAAGGCTGAGCGCGCATTTTTCAATCATGGCCATGATGTGGAGGAGGGTCATGCCATCAAGTGAAACGTTTGCCTCACCTATTGCATCAACAAGAAATTCCTTCTAACAGGGCTCGCCGTTAGAAGGGATTTTTTTATTTGGAAAAATAAGACGCTGGCCGCTTCGAATTCAGCAAAAGGGAAGCTGAGGCATTATATCTTAGCAAAAATACGCCTCGAGTCGTAGACAAAATATATCTTTGGAACATGATGGGATTCGGGTTGTCTGCGGTACGATGGAAGACGAAAGGAGGCGAAAGGATGGCAAAAAAGATCGGGCTGTTCGTTGCCGGCGCGGTGGCGTTGCTTGTGCTGCTGTTTCATCTTGGGCCGCTTGTCGGGTTGGCAATCACGCTGGCGGTGCTGTACTATGCGTTCAAGAAATGTTTGAAAGCCCCGTCGACGTTCGGGAAAATCGTGTGGGCATTGATTGGCTGTGCAGCGTTAGTTGTCAGCGCTTCGAATGTGCCAGCGCTCATCGCGCTTGTCGCGGCGTATGTGTTGTATGTCGTGTATAAAAAATGGAATGGAGTGAAAGACGAGCGCGTCGTTCCAGAAGCAGACGACCCGTTTGTCAACTTTGAAAAACAATGGGCGGAGCTGCAAAAGCATTATTCATGAAATCAATGGAAAAGGAGCGAATCGATGATGAGTGTGTTCTCACGTTTGAAAACGATCATTGAAGCCGATCTCCATGAATGGCTTGACGAAAAAGAAAAGAAAAACCCGATCGCGCTTCTCAATCACTATTTGCGCCAATGTGAACAGGAAGTCGAGCGGGTGCGGCAGCTGCTCGAGCGCCAATATGTGCTGAAAGAGCAATTTGCCCGCGAACATCGCGAAGCCGAACAGATGGTGGAAAAACGAAGCAAGCAGGCGGAGGTGGCGGCGCAAGCCGGGGAAATGGAGCTGGCCGAATTTGCGCGGCGCGAACAAGCGCAATACGCGGAGCGGGCGGCCCGCTTAAAACAGCTGCTCGAGCAAGCGAGCCGTGAGCTGTTTGAGTTAGAAGCGAAATATGAAGAAATGAAGCATAAGCTGAAAGATATGCAAATGCGGCGCATGGAGCTGATGGGGCGGGAGAATGCGGCTCGGGCGCACTACCGCATCCATCGGGTGGTCAACGGGGACGCCGGCCCGGCGTTGGCGGCGTTTGCTGATGCGGAAGTCTACCTTGACCGCCTTGAGCGGCAAGTTCGTTCCGATTATTACCGAAGCACGATCGATGCGCGCATCGCTCAGCTGGAAAAGCAGTTGCAGGAAGGAAAATAACCGGATATGCTAAAGGCGTACATGGTTACGCCTTTTTCATTTTGGACAACAGGGGGCTCCCCACATGCTTGATCAACGGAAGAAAACTGACTATGTCAGTTGGGTTGTTTTGGTGACACTGCTCCTTTTTGCAATCGAAATTTCGTTTTTTCGCCCGGGCGTGCTGTTTTCGTTAAGTATATCGGTCTGTTTGATTTATGTTGGAAGGAAAAAATGGCATCGGCGGAAAGGAAAATGGCTGTTTTGGCTTGGCTGCATCATGTTGGCCATTCATGTCTTAACGATGATGGCCGCTCGTTTTGTCATGGTCGCGCTGTTGGGTTATGCCCTTTGGCAATTGTTTCAGTCGAAGCGGCATCCGACGGTGATCCGCCCGACTATGGCTGAGAACTCGTATGGGGGAGAGGAAATCGTGCGCCGTCAACCACTGTTTCAAAATGTATGGGTTGGCCGGCAAGCGACCCCAGAACGGGTGTATGAGTGGAATGATGTCAATATCCAAACGGGGATCGGGGATACGGTCATTGATGTCAGCTATACTGTGCTTCCGAAAGGGGAAGCGGTCATTATCGTGAGAGGGTTGATCGGCAACATTCGAATTCTCGTTCCGTACGAAATTGAAACACGGCTCGTTCATTCCGCCATTTTTGGTGTTGCCTCGCTGTTTGGCAAGGAACAGGAGAAAATGTTCAACGAGACGCTCATTTATCAAACTTCTTCGTATGATCAAGCGGAGCAAAAGCTAAAAATCGTCACCTCGATGATCATTGGCAATGTCGAGGTGACACGCGTATGAGCCGACCGATGCTCGCTTCTGTTTTGCTTGCGCTTGCGCTTGCTGTGGCGTTGCTCATTTCCTTTCTCTATTTCCTTCCGCCTGGAATGTGGTCGTCTTTGTGGGATCAAACTGTGATGGGGTTGCCGTTTTTGTTGTTTGTGTTCGCTGTAAGCCTGTGTATGGGGATTGCTGTTGGACTTATGCTTGATTCCTTCTTTCGCCAGCAATGGCAAGCGGTTGTGCAGGCGCTTCGGCACATTGAACAAGGAGAGATGGGGGAGTTGCATCGGGAAGAGCCGCCGCCGGAACTGCAAGAGCTTTGGCGGCAAATCGTGAAGCTGCAAGCGCAATGGCGCGCGCAAACGAAACGCGTGCAAAAGTTAGCGGCGGAAAAGGCCGAACAGGAAGAACGGCTCGTTGAACGCATTCTTTCCGAAGAACGCACGCGGCTGGCGCGGGAACTGCATGATTCCGTAAGCCAACAATTGTTCGCCGCTTCGATGATGATGTCAGCCGTTATGGAAACGATGCCGCCGGATGATGAACGGCAGCGCAAACAATTGGCCATGGTCGAGCAAATGATTCACCAGTCGCAATTGGAAATGCGGGCGCTGCTTCTGCACTTGCGGCCGGTGCAGCTGAAAGGCAAATCGCTTCAAGAAGGGATGACCGAACTGCTCACGGAATTGGCGGGCAAAGTGCCGCTCGAGATGAAATGGAACATCGAAGACGTTCCGCTCGATAAAGGGGTGGAAGATCATCTGTTTCGCATTTTGCAAGAGTCGCTTTCCAACACGCTGCGCCATGCGAAAGCGAAGTCGTTGGAAGTATTGCTCATCGAACGGGACGGGTTTGCCATTTTGCGCGTCACCGACGATGGCGTTGGCTTTGATGTGGAACGTTCGAAAAGCGGCTCGTACGGGTTGCAGCACATGTATGAGCGGGCGGCGGAAATCGGTGGGATGTTGAAAATTGTCAGCTTAAAAGGTCAAGGAACGAGGTTGGAAGTGAAAGTGCCGCTTTTGCACAGGGGGGATGACCGTGATTAAGGTACTGCTTGTCGATGATCATGAAATGGTGCGACTTGGCGTGTCGGCGTATTTATCCGCCCAACCAGATATGGAGGTGATTGGCGAGGCGGAAGATGGTAAAAAAGGGGTGGAGCTCGCCCTCCAGTTGCGTCCGGATGTCATTTTAATGGACCTCGTGATGGAACCGATGGACGGCATTGCGGCGACGCGCGAAATCATCGGCGCGTGGCCGGAGGCGAAAATCATTGTCGTGACGAGTTTTTTGGATGATGAAAACGTGTTTGCCGCGCTTGAAGCAGGGGCGACGAGCTATTTATTGAAAACATCGAAAGCGAGCGAAATTGCCGACGCCATTCGCGCCACGTTCCACGGGCAATCGGTGTTCGAACCGGAAGTGGCCGGAAAAGTGATGCGAAACTATCGGAAACAAGAAGAGCGCCTGCCGCATGAGCAGCTCACGAGCCGGGAGATGGAAGTGCTTTTGTTGATGGCGCAAGGGAAAACGAATCAAGAAATGGCCGATGAATTGTTCATTTCACTTAAAACGGTGAAAGTGCATGTAAGCAACATCCTCGCCAAACTCGGCGTCCAAGACCGGACGCAAGCGGTCATTTACGCGTTTCGGCATGGCTTGGTGAAATGAGGAGCGTGTGAGTGGCACAAGCGCTATGCATTGAGAGTATGCTATGTCGAACGCGATTCATTTTTTGATAGGGAGTAGGTGTTCTGTGAACACCAAAACCGCTCCGTTTCATCAAGATGAACATGGAAGATGAAACGGAAGCGGTTTTTGACGTGCGGTGGACAGGGAAAATGGCTGGCTAACTGAGAGGAGTTACGCTTGCTTGGTCAGTTGGCGAAGTTTTCGGTCGTGGTGGAGCACTTTTGTTGTCAACACTTCGACCGAGGCTTGAGTATCTGTTAATTCTTCTTCAAGGTGGTCGATTCGTTCGTTCAGTTGTCTGTTCATCTGTTGCATTTCCTCACGAAGGGAGTCGATTTTGGCCTCAAGCCGAGTCTCAACAGCGTGGATTTCTGCCCGAAGCTGTTGCCCCATTTCTTGCATCTCGCTGCGGAGTTGTTGTCCCATTTCTTGCATCTCGTTGCGGAGCTGTTGTCCCATCTCTTGCATTTCACTGCGGAGTCGTTGCTCCATTGTTTGCATTTCATGGTGAAGTCGCTGTTCCATCGTTTGCATTTCATGATGCAGTCGTTGCTCCATTTCCTGCATTTTCGAGCTAATTTTGTCAGAATGCTGTTCGAGCGCTTGAAGCACCGCTTGAATGATTGTTTTCTCTTCCACTTTTTCTCACCTCCTCACAGGTATTATACAAAGAAACGGGGCGAGAAAGAAAGAGAAAATATGGTGGTTTTCGTCGAACGTTGACGGTTCGGTTTTTGGTTTAGGATCGCGCGTTTTCGGTTTATCATGCCGCCCGCTTTGCCGTACAATAAACTCATATAAAAAGGCTGTTTTGGCCGCAAAGGAGATGACGATGTTGGACGCAGGATGGAAGTTCGACAACAGTTATGCAAGGCTGCCAGAGCGCTTTTTCAGCAAAGTCCTCCCCACGCCGGTGCGCGCGCCGAAGCTTGCGGTGCTCAATCGTTCGTTGGCAGTCAAGCTTGGGTTGAATGAGGAAGCGTTGCGAAGTGAAGATGGGGTGGCTGTGTTCGGTGGAAACCAAATTCCAGGCGGAGCTGAGCCGCTGGCGCAGGCGTATGCAGGGCATCAGTTCGGTTATTTTACGATGCTTGGCGACGGACGGGCGGTGTTGCTGGGCGAGCACGTCACCCCAAGCGGGGAGCGGGTGGACATCCAGCTGAAAGGCTCGGGCCGGACGCCGTATTCGCGCGGCGGCGATGGGCGGGCGGCGCTTGGGCCGATGCTGAGGGAGTACATTGTGAGCGAGGCGATGCACGCGCTTGGCATCCCGACAACGCGAAGTCTTGCGGTCGTCACAACGGGAGAGACCATTATGCGCGAAACGGAATTGCCTGGGGCGGTGTTGACCCGTGTCGCCTCGAGCCATCTGCGCGTCGGGACGTTTCAATACGCGGCGCAATGGGGGACGATAGAGGAGTTGCGCGCTCTGGCCGATTATGCGCTCTGGCGCCATTTTCCTGGCTTTGAGGAAGCTGAGAACCGCTATTTGTTTTTGCTTGAACAAGTGATCGAACGCCAAGCGGAACTGATCGCGAAATGGCAGCTTGTCGGCTTTGTCCACGGGGTGATGAACACGGACAATATGACGATCAGCGGGGAAACGATCGACTATGGGCCGTGCGCGTTTATGGACACATACAGCCTGGAGACGGTGTTCAGTTCGATTGATACGGAAGGGCGGTATGCGTACGGAAACCAGCCGTACATCGGGGGCTGGAATTTGGCAAGGTTTGCGGAAAGCTTGTTGCCGTTGCTTGATGAGAATGAAGAAAAAGCGATCGCGCTTGCCCAAGGGGCGCTTGATGAGTATCCGAAGCGGTATCACCACCATTGGCTTAGCGGGATGCGGGCGAAGCTCGGCCTTGCCGAGGAGCAGGAAGGGGATCAGGAGCTCATTGCGGATTTATTGCGGCTGATGGAGGCGCATCGCGCTGATTACACGAACACGTTCCGGGCGTTGACGTTAGGCGAGTATACGGGAATGGCGCTGTTTGATTCCGCTGAGTTCCGGGAGTGGCAGGAGCGCTGGCAGACAAGGCTCAGCCAAGAATCGGTGTCAAGGGAAGAAGCGTATGAGCGGATGCGCCGCCATAATCCAGCTGTGATCCCGCGCAACCACCGGGTTGAAGAGGCGTTGGCCGCCGCGGTCCATGACGGCGACTACAGCGTGATGGAGCGTTTCCTTGAAGCGCTGTCTGACCCGTACGCCTACTCGCCGGAACAAGAGAAATACGCGGAACTGCCTCCGCCGTCCGACCGCCCGTACCGGACGTTTTGCGGGACGTAATGGTGATGGCGTTTTCGTTTAGCGGCAAAGGAGAAACGAATCACCTTTTGCATCGTCTAATTTGGATAGAGGTGGTGTGAGTGAAGCGAAGTGTTCTTCTCTTTGCCGTGGTGGGAATGTTGTTTGTATGTGATGCCGTCTTTCCTTCGCAATTGGCTGAGACGGACAAAACAAAAGAACCATATGCGTCGTTTCGCCAGCGTATCATCATCCGCGATTCGGTTGATCAGCCGCTTTCTCCTCATGTGAAACAAGCAGGGGCGATGGAAACAACTAGCGAACCACAGCTGTTGCCTAACGTCGATTTGAACCATTCGATTGTGATAACGAAGATGCCGCATATCGAGGAAACGAGGAAAAATTGATGAAAGGCATCGCTTTTAACAAATGAAACAGCGATTGTTCAATGGGGGGCTGGGCTTGAGCCCTTTTTTCTTTTTTCCTCTTTACTTTTACGTTGCGTCAAGGTGTATCGTCATGAATAGGGAGGTGAGGGAAGTGGAGTACACGGTGCATGAGCTGGCGAAACTGGCGGGGATCACGAGTCGGACGCTTCGATATTATGATGAGATTGGCTTGCTGAAGCCGGCGCGATGGAGCGAAGCCGGTTATCGGCTGTACGGGCCGCGCGAAGTCGATCGTTTGCAGCAAATTCTCTTTTATCGTGAACTTGGCGTCGATTTGGAAACGATCAAACAAATCATTCATTCCCCGTCCTTTGATGAATTGAAAGCGCTAAGGGAGCACCGCCAACAGCTGTTGGAAAAAAGACGCCATCTGGATGCGTTGATTGCGAGCGTTGAAAAAACGATTGCCGCTAAAGAAGGAGGAATCATGATGAGCGACAAAGAAAAGTTTGCTGCGTTCAAGGAGCAGCTGATTGAAGAAAACGAACGGAAATATGGAGAAGAAATTCGCCAGAAGTATGGCGATGAACAGGTCGATCGTTCCAACGACAGACTGCGGAAGATGACGAAGGCACAGTTTGATGAAGCGGAACGGCTCAGTCAAGATGTGCTTGAGGCATTGAAAGAAGCGATGCAAGATGGCAACCCGGCTGGAGAGGCGGCGCAACGGGCGGCGGATTTGCACCGCCAGTGGCTTGGCCTCTGGTGGGATCATTATTCCAAGGAAGCGCATGCCGGACTGGCGCGTTTGTATGTCGAGGACGGACGGTTCAAAGCTTACTATGACCAAGTGCATCCGGGAGCGGCTGAGTTTTTCAAAGAAGCGATTTGGATCTATACGGGGATGAAAGACCGTTAGGCAGCAGGCGGCTCGCCCTAAGAATAGGCGGGCCGCTGTTTTTGCTGGTGATGGATGAAGAGGATGGGTTTGCGGTACAATCAAAATGGTGCATAGGGGTCGTTTTAGAACAAAGGCAAGGACTGAACATTGCTATGGAAGTGTCACGCAGAATCCATTAGGCATGGCTGGGCATTCTTGGAGTTGGATCCAATTCTGAAAGGTGTCTGTTAGAAGTAGGAGTCAAGGGAAAAAGAAAGGGATGGTTGGATGGAAACACTGAGACAACGGCTGCGGTCGATCGACCAAAAAGGCTATAAGGCATATAAAGCGATCGAAGGTACGTATCGGTTCCCAACGTTTACGCTTGCAATTGACCATGTGCAAGGCGATCCGTTTGCCGAACCGTCCAAGGTGCGGGTGATCGTGCCGCGGGCGAAAACGGCGCTGGCAGCGGAGTGGACCGATACGAAACCGCGCCGCATTCGCTGTGAGGATTTGCTTTTGCGCCGCGTCCACCGCGAATTGCGGCAATGGCCGCTGCGGGCGCGCGGGTCGGGAAAAAGTGGACTCGTCTTGATTGATGCGCCGGGGCAAAAAGTGCTCGAGCGGACGGCGGTGCAAGTGGCTGACGAGACGATTACGGTTTGTTTATCGGTCGGTTTGCCGGCGAATGGACGGCGCATTTTGGCGAAAGAAGCCGAGGCCATCTTTTTCGAGCAAATTCCATCCGTCATTGAGCGAGCGGTGTACGGCCTTCGGGAAGAAGACATCCGCCCGGCGGTGGAGCTGGCCGATCAGCAGCACGCCATTCGCCGTTATTTGCGCGAGCATGGTTTGGTGGCGTTTGTCAAAAACGGCGCGATTTTGCCGCGGGAGAGCGGAGTGAGCGACAAGCCGCTGCAATGCGAGGCCGTACCGTTTCAAAGCCCGCCAGAGCTGGAGATCGCGATCCCGATCCCGCACTGCACCGAGCCGGTGAAAGGCATGGGCATCCGCAAAGGGATTACGCTGATTGTCGGCGGCGGCTACCACGGCAAATCGACGCTGCTTCAGGCGTTAGAGCACGGCGTGTATGACCATATCGCCGGCGACGGGCGGGAGTTTGTCATCACCGACAGCGGGGCGGTGAAAATTCGCGCCGAAGACGGCCGGAGCGTCGCCAGTGTTGACATTTCGCCGCTCATTGGCGCGTTGCCGTACGGCAAAGAGACAACGCAGTTTTCGACGGAAAACGCGAGCGGCAGCACCTCACAGGCCGCGAGCATGATCGAAATGATTGAAGCGGGGGCATCGGCGTTTTTGATTGACGAAGATACAAGCGCAACGAACTTGCTCATCCGCGATGGACGCATGCAGGCGCTCGTGGCGAAAGAAGCCGAACCAATCACGCCGTATATCGACAAGGCGCGTCAACTATTTCGCGATTACGGCATTTCGACGGTTCTTGTCGTCGGCGGGTTGGGGGATTACTTGGATATCGCTGATTGCGTGATCAAAATGGAGCAGTACGTCCCGTTTGATGTGACCGGGGAGGCGAAGCGGATCGCTGCAGAGATGCCGTCGGGACGGAAAGCGGAAGGCGGAGAGTCGTTCGGCCGCATTCGCGAGCGCATTCCCCTGCCCGAAAGTTTGAACAGCCAAAAAGGAAAAAAAGCAAAAGCCGTCGCGCGCGGACGGCACGTTATTCAGTACGGGCAAACCGATCTATTGCTTTATGCGCTTGAGCAGCTGGTCGATGACAGCCAGACTCGGGCGATTGCCGCGGCGCTGCTGTATATGGAACGAAAAGGATGGCTCGACGGGAAGAAAACCATCCGCCAACTACTTGATGCGATCGAAGAACAATGGGACCGTCAAGGGCTAGGCTCAGTTTCGTTCCGAAAAGGGAATCCGGGTGAACTCGCTCGCCCGCGCCGCTTCGAGCTGGCGGCGGCGCTGAACCGGCTGCGGTCGCTCCGGTGTATCCAGCAGTAGCCAGCTTGGAAAGGAGAAAGCCGGTTTGCTTTTTCTTGGCGACGTTTCCGTGCAGGTTGGATTACGGGGTTATTGGGGAGGAGGAATGGCTTGGTTTTTGTTTTTCCCAGCTGCAACAAAAAATAGGGCCGCAGGATGTGAGGCAAGGGCGTTTGTTTTCCCTGCTGGCCAACGGAACAACGGACGCTCTTGTTTCAACAGGGGCGGCCGTGTGCCGGTATCGACCCAGGCGCGATCGGTGCGGGGCCGCTGCTCTTGTTCCAATAGACGATGCCTCATGCCTCAGGCAAAACGCGAATGAATCCGCTTTCTGTCGGCGCCTTGCCCATTTTGCTCTAGCGCTATCCACCAATTACGGCTATAATAATGTTTATCAGTGCAACGTGGCGGATGGCGGCGGGAAGCCGCGGGTTGGTTAGGGGGATCAGGGCATGAACAAGTCAAAAGGTTGGATGGAATCGGAAATCAGCAAAGCGTTGACGAAATGGGAAAAAGATTTTCTCGGCCGCGGCTCGGTGTCGGTGAAAACCGATATTTTGCGTGATATGATTATCGTTTCCCTGCATGGCATCTTGACACCTGCTGAGTACGCTCTTTGTGAATCGAAGGAAGGGATGCTGGCGGTGAAACGGTCGCGGACGAGTTTGGTGGAATCGGGCGTCGATGATTTGAAGAAGATGATTTTGGAAATCACGGGTGAAAAAGTAAAAAGCTTTCATACCGATTTAAGCACCCGAACGGGTGAGCGGATTATTGTCTTTAAGCTGTTCAACGATTTGGAGAAACAGTTGACAAAATAAATTTTTCCATGACAAATCAACAAAGTTATTGTATAATTGAAACAACTTTTGTATAGTAAGTATAGAATAAAATAGTGGACGATGCTGTCGGGAGCCCTTCAAAAAACCTACGTGGGCTTAGGTTCGTTGAAGGGAAACCGACCGTCGCCTGCCGCGCGACAACGAACGGGAGATCTTCAAACAATCGAGCGATGATTGGTTGAAGGTAAACCGGCTATGGGCAATCGATAGGCAATGGAACGGCCTTTTTCGGCCGTTTTGCCTGATTGACATAGCCGGTTTTTTCTTTTTTCTCTCGAACGATGTGCAAGCAGATGAGGGGAGGAGATGGCAATGGGGAACGAATGGTTCGCATGGGGATGGCTGGCGGCGATTGCGGTCGTTTTCCTAAGTGCGATCGTGTGGCTGTTTCCGCGCGTGTCGGAACGATATGTGCATGTGCACGTTTGGCTGTTGCTGTTGCCGGGGGCGGCAGCGCTATTCGGATGGATCGGCGCCGGCGGCGCGGTCGACATCGGCCCATGGCGGTTTGATGCGACGAGCTGGCTGTCCGCCGTTTATATTTCGCTTCTCAGCTGGGCGATTCAACGGTTTGCGGTTCGCTATTTGCACGGCGACCGCCGCTATCGGCTGTATTTCTCGCTCTTGACATGGACGTCATTTGCCGCTTCGCTCACGTGGGCGGCCGGCGACTTGCGGTTGATCGCAGTGTGCTGGGGGCTGCCGCTTGTGGGGCTTGTGGCGTTGACCGCGTTGAAAAAAGAATGGGAGCCGGCTCAGTTCGTTGCCTGGCAGATGGGCATGCTGTTTTTGGCAAGTTGGATTGCTGTGGCCCTCACCGCTGTTTGGCTTGGGGCGAGAGTCGGTGAATGGACGCTCGTCTCGGCGTTGTCGGCGGAACGTTTAGCTCGTCTCGCTCTATGGGAAAGGGCGGTGATGAGCGGATNGCTCATGTTGGCTGCCGTCATTCCAGCTGGGCAATGGCCGTTTCATCGCTGGCTGATGGAATCAGCCGTGACGCCGACGCCGGTGTCAGCGGTGATGCATGCCGGTCTTGTCAACGCTGGGGGGCTCTTGCTTTGGCGCTTTTCTCCGCTCTTTAACGAAACGTGGGCGCATGTGGCGCTGTTTCTGATCGCTTTTGCCTCGATTTTGATTGGCACGGGCGTTAGCTTTGTTCATGTTGACTATAAGCGCCAGCTCGTCGGTTCGACGATGGCGCAAATGGGCGTCATGCTTGTGCAATGCGCCCTGGGCGCTTACGGGGCCGCAGTAGTGCATTTAGTGTTGCACGGGTTGTTTAAAGCGACGCTCTTTTTGCAGTCCGGGTCCGTCGTGCCGCGAGTCGGTCGGGCAGGATTACGAAAAACAGGCAGTTCGTGGCCGGGCGGCATCATCCTCGGCGTGCTGTTTGGGTGGGGCTTTTGGCAGGCGGCTCCGCACGAACCGGCCCGGTTGTTGAGCGCGCTTTTGCTTGCGGCCTCGGCAACGGTTGCCTGGGGACGGCTTACGGATTTTCGCGAAGGCCGTTGGCTGGGCTTTGCGGTTGTCGTTGCTTTGGCGTTGGCGTCCGAAACGGTGCGCCATCAATTTATGGCGCTGCTTCATAACGGGATGCCGTCCGCGTTTCTGCCGCCCGCTTCGTTCGAATGGCTTGTCTGCGCTCTGTTTGTTGCCGCGGCGCTGGTTGCTGTATGGATCGCGAACCGGCGCAGTTCCATGCTTGCCATTCAGCTGTACATGTGGCTTGTTCACCTTGGTGAACCGCGTCCGGCGGCGACCGAAGCACACCCGCGTTATTTGGCGTCCTATCTAAAGGAGGGGATGGCTCATGAGTAGAAGCGTCATATCACTTGAACGGTCAACGGAGGCAAAAAAAGCAGCCGCTTGTCCGCTCGAGGCGATCGTCAGCGAAGCGGCGAAGGTGATCGCTCCGCTTTGGCCGATTTCCGCGTTTATCGCCCGCCATCCGTGGATGGGGATGGAAAACAAGTCGTTTGTCGACGCGGCTGACCGACTGCAAGAAGCTTACGGCATCGACTTGTATCCGCCAATGGCCGTTTTTCATGCGGCGCTATCCAAAGGGGAGATTGACGTTTCCTTCATCGAGCGGCGTCTGCAACGATGGTTGGATGACGAGCCGCTTCCTGCGCCGCGCCATGAAGCGGAACGGCTATGCCGCGCCCTCCTTTGGAACGATGCGGTGCCCGAAGAAGCGCTTCAGATGCCGAAACTGATCGAGTTGGCCGCCGCTATGCCGCTGCGCTCTGTTTCCATCCGCACGCGGTCTGTGCGCCTTGGTTTGGAAAAGCGGTTGGATCAACAAATGATCAAATGGTGCAAGCTGTTTTACGATCGGGGAGAGGCGGTGTGGGCGCTGCCGCATCGTGAACACGGCTTTTACGGGTCTTGGCGTCGTTTGGCGCCTCTTGATCCGTCCTTGTCCAAGGAGGAGCGGAAACGGCTTTTCGATTGGCCTCACCATCCAGAGGAGGCGCTGCAACGGGCGCTTGAGCAGCTTGGGGTGCAGGATGAGGAAGCCGTGGCCTATTTAGAAGCGCATTTATTAGCTCTGCCCGGCTGGGCGGGGATGATGGTCTGGCAATCGCGCCGTGCAGGTGACGAAATCGGCGGGCTGATCAACTACTTGGCCGTTCGTTTGTCGCTGGAGTGGGTGTTCACAGCGCCCCATCTGCCGCTGAAGGAGGAAGAAAACGAAGACGATCGTGCGGTTGGGCCGCTGTTGGCCGCCTGGATCCACTGGGGCGGCATGACGCTGGACGACTGGCGGCGCCTTCCGCTCGAAGACCGCCAAGCTCGTCTGGTGTTCGCCGATCGGTTCTGGCGAATTGGCCGCCGCCATCTTTGGCTTGAGGCGTGGGAAGATACGTATGAAGCGAAGCTGAAAGAAGCGGTTCTCACCCGTCAACCTGAGGAGCCAAAAGAGCAGGCGGCAGCGCAGCTATTGTTTTGCATTGATGTGCGCTCCGAGCCGTTCCGCCGTCATGTAGAGGCGGTCGGCCCGTTTGAAACGTACGGTTGCGCTGGCTTTTTCGGCTTGCCGATCCAAACGCGCGTGCTTGACGGCGATGACGCCCATCCGTCTTGCCCGGCGATCGTCGCGCCGCGGCATGAAATCAACGAAACCGCTTCTCCCGAAACGGCGGCGCCGTACCGCCGGCGGCGCGATCTGTTCCGCTTTGTCGGCCGGACGTTTAAAAAAATCAAGCAGCATCTGCTGGCTGGTTTGCTGCTTCCGGAAATGAGCGGCCCTTGGCTTGGTTTGCATACGATCGCCCGCAGCGCAGCGCCGGCTTGGGCTGGGCAAGTCATTCATCAGGCGGAAATGTCGGCGCAACAAAAACCGAAGACGACGCTGTCGCTTGATTGCCAAGGGCATGACGAAACGACTGGGCTGCCGATCGGGTTGACAAAAGAAGAGCAAGTGCAATACGTAAAACAGCTTCTCGTGAACATCGGCCTGACGTCTTCATTTGCCCCGCTTGTCGTCGTCTGCGGCCATGAGAGCGAGACGACAAATAACCCGTATGCGTCCGCGCTCGATTGCGGGGCGTGCGGCGGCGCGGCTGGGGCGTTCAACGCCCGCGTATTCGCCGCGTTGGCCAACTTGCCGCACGTGCGGGATGGATTGGCGAAAGAGGGAATCGTCATCCCGGATGAGACAGTGTTCGTCGCCGCTGAACATATCACGACCGTTGACGAGTTGCGTTGGGTGGAAGTGCCGCCGTTGTCCGAAGCGGCTGAGGCGGCGTTTCGACAGCTGAAACAGGCGCTTGCCGGCGTCAGCCGCCAAGCCAATGCTGAGCGGATGGCGAAGCTGCCGCATGTCGGCGCCATGCCGCGCGATCCGGTTGCCGAAGCCCGACGCCGCGCCGTCGACTGGAGTGAAATTCGTCCGGAGTGGGGATTGGCGGGGAACGCCGCTTTCCTGATTGGGCGGCGGGCGTTGACAAAGGGCGTTCATTTAGACGGCCGGGTGTTTTTGCACAGCTACGATTGGCGCGAAGATCCGACCGGTGAGGCGCTGGCCGGCATCATCGCTGGGCCGGCCACGGTTGGGCAGTGGATCAACTTGCAATATTATGCTTCGACAGTGGCACCGAATTACTATGGAAGCGGCGACAAAACGACCCAGACGGTGACCGGCGGCATCGGCGTCATGCAAGGGAACGGAAGCGACTTGCTAGCCGGCTTGCCGTGGCAGTCCGTCGCCGCATCTGACCGTGAGTGGTTCCACTCTCCGCTTCGGTTGCTCGTCATCATTGAAGCGCCGTTTTCCTATATCGAGCGGTTGCTCGATGAAAACAGCGAATTTCGGCGCAAAGTCCAAAACGGCTGGCTCCGTCTCGCCTCGATTGACCCAGACAGCGGGGCGTGGGTGAACTGGGAGGCAGGCCGTCTTGCGTCGGTACAGCAGCGCTAAAAAGCAACGATATGCCGCTTGCCGGGTTTGTCTGGCCGGCGGCTTTTTTTCGTTGACTGCCAAATGAGGCAGGGAAAATGGATGCACGCCGCGAAATAAGATAGCAGCTGGTATAACAGCAACAGGAAAGACGAGGAAAGAGGGAAAGCGGATGAAAACGCAGTTTATCGCCGGTCATGCGCGGCTGCCGGCCGGAATGGCGGCGAAAAGCCTTTACGATACGCTGACGATCACAGCGGAAATTGATAAAAAATACGGGGTGATCGTGGAGGCATCATGCACACTGGCTACTGAACATGGGCGCGATTACGTGGCCCGCCTGCTTCGCGGCCATTCGCTGCGCGATGGCATCGACGGTCTGCTCGCCGAGCTTGACGAAGGGTATTTAGGGAAAGCCCATTCTGCTCTGTGCGCGGCGCTAAAAGATTTGTACAAACAATATTGCAAAATGGAGGAGAAAGAGCCATAAGCCGCTGCCCCTCATCGGTTGATGGGGGGCAGCGGCGTTTTGGTGCGGGTCAGCGGCTTGGCCGCCCATGATTTCGTTGGTGATTCAGTTTTCAGCCGGCCGCCATGCCGGCAGCGTTTTGCGCAGCGGTTTGTCTTGGCGGTAACCGAGCACATATTCGGCCTGCATGATCGTATGAATTTCCCGTGTTCCTTCGTAAATGACCGGCGCTTTCGAGTTGCGCAAGTAGCGCTCGACCGGGTATTCGTTCGAATAGCCGTAGGCGCCATGGATTTGCACGGCATCGTCGGCCGCCTGGTTCGCGTAGTCGCAGGCGATCCATTTGGCGAGCGATGTTTCTCTCGTGCAACGCCGGCCTTCGTTTTTGAGAAAGCCGACTTTGTAAACGAGCAGGCGGCTGATTTGCAAACCAGCTTCCATGCGGGCGATCATTTGCTGGACGAGCTGATGGCGGCCGATTTCTTTGCCGAATGTTTTTCGTTCGTGGCAGTATTTCACGCTCGCCTCAAGACATGCCATAATGAGGCCGACCGCGCCGGCGGCGACGGTGAAGCGGCCGTTGTCAAGCGCTGACATGGCGATTTTGAATCCTTCGCCTTCTTCCCCGAGCAAGTTTTCTTTCGGGACGCGGACGTTGTCAAAAAACAGCTCGCCCGTATTGCCAGAGCGGATGCCAAGTTTCCCTTTAATCGGGCGCGACGAAAAGCCGGGCATCGTCCGTTCGACGATAAAGGCGGAAATGCCGCGGTGCTTTTTCGATTTGTCCGTATAGGCGAATACGAGAAAATGGTCAGCGATGTCAGCGAGGGAAATCCATGTTTTTTGTCCGTTTAAAATGTAGTCATCTCCGTCGCGGACGGCTGTCGTCTGGATGGAAGCGACGTCTGAGCCGGCATTCGGTTCGGTCAGGCCGAATGCGCCGATTTTTTCCCCGCGCGCTTGTGGGACGAGATATTTTTGCTTTTGTTCTTCAGTTCCCCACTGAAGGAGCGTCAAACTGTTCAGCCCGGTGTGAACCGATACGGCGGTGCGAAACGCCGTATCGCCGCGTTCGAGCTCTTCGCAGACGATGGCAAGCGAGTTGTAATCCATGCCCATGCCGCCATATTTTTCGGGAATGCAGATGCCCATTAAATTGAGCTCAGCGAGCCGCTTGAAAATGTTGCGGTCAAATTCGCCGCGCTCATCCCATTCTTTGATATAAGGCATAATTTCTTTATCGACGAATTTGCGCACCGTTTGCCGCAGCATTTCTTGTTCGGGTGTAAAGTCGAAGTTCATCATCGTTTCCATCCCCCTATGCAACTGTTTGTTTTTCATGGTTTTCGTGTCAACGTTCGTTTCCCTTGTTTCAGCGGGCGCTGAAGCGGTTGAGGAGAACAACGGTTTATTCATTGGTTTTTGTCGTACGGACCGTTTTCAGCGGCCGGTTTGCCTTGCCATCCAGCTTCGACCTCGCGGTTATGCTCGCCGGCCAGCGGGGGCGGCAGCCGATAAGACACCGGCGTGTCAGACAGTTTCAGTGGGCTGGCGACAAGCGTTAACGGACCGACGATTGGATGGTGCACCGTGACTGTCATCTTGCGCGCCGCCGTTTGCGGATGGCGGAACAGTTCATCGAGCGTCTGCACCGGTCCGCATGGAATGCCTTTCTCGGCGAGAAGGCGCTGCCACTCGGCCCGCGTCCGCCGCTTGATTTCCTCGTTCAGCCGCCGGTTTAGCTCTTCGCGATGGGCGACTCGGCCGGGATTGGTTTGAAAGCGCGGATCGGTTCCAAGCGAGTGATCGGACAACAACGAGCAAAGCGCTTGAAATTGTCGGTCATTGCCGACGGCGATGACGATCGGACCGTCGCTTGCCATGTACGTTGAGTATGGCACGATGTTCGGGTGTTCATTGCCGAGCGGCTTCGGGACGTCGCCGGATAACAAATAATTGGCGGCGACATTGACAAGCGCACTCACGGCGCAGTCAAACAGTGCGAGATCAATTTTTTGCCCGCGCCCCGTTTTCTCGCGGGCCAAAAGCGCCGCTTCGATCGCGATGGCGGCATACAGGCCGGTGAACACATCCGTGACGGCGACGCCGACTTTGAGCGGGCCGGTGTCCGCAGTGCCGTTAATGCTCATCCAGCCGCTCATTGCCTGAATGATATAGTCGTAGCCGGCTAATGGAGCGAGTGGTCCTGTCTCGCCAAACCCGGTGATGGAGCAGTAGATGAGACGTGGGTTGAGGCGTGACAACGATTCATAGCCAAGTTCCCACTGTTCCATCGTTCCGGTCTTAAAATTGTGAATGAGGACATCAGCTGTTTCGGCGAGGCGGCGAATCGTCTCTTGTCCTTCTGCCGATTTTAAATTGACGGTGATGCTTCGTTTGTTTCGATTGACGGCGGTATAGTAAGCGCTCATGCCGTTTTGGAACGGCGGCCCCCAAAACCGGGTGTCATCCGACCCCCCGGGCGCTTCGACTTTGATGACATCAGCGCCTAAATCGCCTAAAATCATCGTCGCATACGGACCAGCCAACACGCGCGACAAGTCGAGCACGCGCACGCCATCGAGCGCTCCTGGCATCGATTTCCCTCCTTTCTGTTTACATGCAAAAAGCCGGTTCCTATACAGCGTGCAAGATAGGAACCGGCTTGAACGGACTGAGAAGGCATTCCGGCGCGGAGATGCCGTCAGGCCGTACAGTTCTTTTTGTGGTCGATGCATAAAAGCTGCCAACGCTGCCTGTCAGGCAACGGGGCTATCGGACAGATGGCAGGGGCCGTCCGGTCTGCACAAGCGGCCAAGCTGGCAGGAGACGGCTTATACGTTTATTATAGTGATTTGTTTGATAATTGTAAATAGTCGAACAAGAAATTCGCCAGCGAAAGCCGGCTGGCGAGGAGAAGATGCACGTAGCCGCGTGAATAGCTCTTCGATACAAATGAATGAAAAGAAATCGATCGCGCGGTCGGACAATTTGGCATGAAAAGAGCGCAACATTCACCTAAATTTCTATATAATTGTAGAGAAAGGGGAATCGATGACGCAAAAAAGGAAGTGATGGTGCGTGTTCCATGTGTTAGTGACGACAGACGCCAATTATCTTCCGCCGCTGAGAGTCTTGATGCATTCGCTGTTTTGCAACAACCGGCGCCCGTTTACGTTTTACTTGCTTTACTCGCGCATTGCCGAGGAAGAGATTCAGGCGCTTGGCGAGTTTGTTCGCCGGCAGGGGCATGAGCTCGTGCCGATTTACGTTGATCCGCAACTGTTTCATGATGCGCCTGTTTTCCGCCACTATACGGTGGAGATGTATTACCGTCTGGCGGCGCATTTGTTTTTGCCGCCAGACGTCGACCGTGTCTTGTACCTTGATCCGGATATTGTGGCGATCAACCCGATGGATGAGCTGTATGACATGGATTTCGAAGGGAACTTGTTCATTGCGGCTGAGCATACCCATTCGACGAAGGTGGCAAACTTGTTCAACAAGTTGCGGTTAAAAACGCCGAACGCGAAAGGGTATTTCAACACGGGTGTGATGATGATGAACATTGCGATGATGCGCGAACACGTTCGGCTTGCGGACATTTACCAGTTCATTCGCGACAACCGGTTCAAGCTTGTTCTTCCTGACCAAGACGTGTTAAATGGGTTGTACTGGGACAAAATTAAACCGGTCGACTGCTACCGCTACAACTACGACGCGCGCTATTATGACTTTTTGCAGCTTTTGCCCAACCCGAAACACGATTTAGCTTGGATTGAGGAAAACACCGTTTTTATCCATTATTGCGGCAAGGAAAAACCGTGGAAAGACAATTACAAAGGGGAGTTGGGGCGGTTTTACAAACGGTACAGCCAAGTGTTGGAGCTCGAGGGCGAGGCGACGGTGTAGCGCGGCTTGAGAGACGCGTTTCACAAAGAAAGTCTCTCACTCCAAGCAAAGCGAAGTGGAAGCGGTTCACAGGAAAAAGGCGCCCCATCAAAGCGGGCGCCATGTTCGATTACTGTTTGCGCTCTTGCCGGCGGATGCCAGCAGCGGCCGCGCGCGCCTGCGCCTCGAGGTCTTCATGGTCGGCAAATTCCGCCGAATATTCGACGTCAATGCCGTCAGATTTCAATTGTTTGGGAACCTGCGGCAAAGTTGCCTTGTTTTTGTCGCGCGTCCGTTGTCCGCGAGATCGGCCCATCGTCCATGCCCCCTATAAAGAAGTGTGAATCGTACGATTCATTCATTAGCATGGCATGGACGGCGCCGCCATATAAATAGCAATCATTTCTAATGGCGCGCTTTTTTGGCAGTGTAACCGCCCGCTTGGTCCGCCATTTTAAAATCGCGGGCATAGCTTACTTCTTGGGCGCTTGTCAACGTATGCTTCACTTTTTCACGTTTTCGTTTTTCCGCCATCGCTCGTTCCCTCGCTTTGCATCAATATTCCTTTAGTTCCATTTTGCGCAAAACCAGCCGTTTTTATGCGTAAAAAAGAGGATGTCCGTTTGGACAGCCTCTTTTTGCATCAGATGCGCTCTTGCGCGGCTTATGCCTCTTTGCGCTGTTCTTCATTGTGGGCAAAGGAAGGATGGCGCATTGTATAGAGCGTGTAGTTGTCTTTTGTAATTTCGTACAAATTGTATACATCCGCGCCGATTTGCTCGAGCAGCGCCCGCCGCGTTTCATTGGCCGGCGTGACGTACGGCAGTTTTTCCGCCGCTTTGATCGAGCGCACATTGACTTTGCGGATGCGCAAAAACACCGTTTCGATGGAAAGCTCATAAAACAGTTCGTGGAAAAACGCTTCCTTGGCGCGCTGATTGTAGCCGCGCCCGTGGTACGGTTTGCCAAGCCACGTTCCTAAAAAGCCGGCGCCGTCTTGAATGTCAAAGAGGCTGATCGTGCCGATCGGGTTTCCCCATTCGTCCAAAATCGTGCGCGAAATGAGCTCGCCTCGTTCTTCCGCCTCGATGAGCTGTTTCGTCATGAACAAAAACTCCTCATACGAGCCGGCTTTTTGGCGCACAAAAGGGAAGACATCCGGGTGCACCATCAGCTCGTACAGCGCATGACAGTCTTGCAGCTCGCGTTTTTTCAACATGGCCAATCCCTCCTTTGGATGCCGAGGGCAGCCTCCCAGCGGGAACCCACCCTCGAAATTTTTTTATTAAAACTTCATTAAAAAAATTTCGGGGTGGGAATCGAACCCACTAGGACCAGCGCGAGCGCTGGTGACGCACCATTTGCCTTCCCCTTGTTCCTGTCCGTATGCGATTATGACGACAACTAGCCTAAGGTCTCCTTTATCATACACGATCGGAAGAAAAAAGGGAATTGTTTTTTTGTTAATTTTTTTTGGATATTTTTTGTCGGTCATGGGGCAAAAGCAAATCGGTGAGACAGCCTTCCAACGTTGGAAACGAAAAGCGGAAGCCGTCTTGCAATAGCTTCTCTGGAATGACGCGTTGCCCTTCGGTGACAAGCATGCTCATTTCGCCAAGGAGAAGGCGAAGCGCCCAAGCGGGAACCGGAAGCCAATGCGGGCGGTGAAGAAGCCGGGCGGCGGTCAGTCCAAATTCTTCCATTTGTACTGGATGGGGCGCGGTGAAATTGATGGGGCCGGACAATTCCTCGTGTTCGATGATGTACGAGACCGCGCGCACGACGTCTTCAAGATGAATCCACGACAGCCATTGCCGTCCGCTGCCGATTGGGCCGCCGACAAACAGCAGATACGGCTTGATCATCATCGGCAAGGCGCCGCCATGTCGGGCAAACACGACGCCAAAGCGAGCGTAGACGGTGCGGATGCCAAGCTGCTCAATCGGACGGGCCGATGCTTCCCATGCTTGGACGGTCTGGGCTAGAAAGTCGCCGCCGTAATCGGTCGTTTGCTCGGTAAATGTTGCGGAGTCCGAAGTGCCGTAAATGCCGATGGCGCTGGCGTTGATAAACAACGACGGGGGGCGGGACAGTGAATCGATGCAGCGGCCCATCGCTTCGGTGGCGCGAAGGCGGCTGTCAAGGATGATCTCTTTTTGCTTCGCCGTCCAACGTTTTCGATTGAGCGGCTCCCCGGCTAAATTAATGGCGACATCGACAGCTTCAGGCTTTCGGTGGTTGTCGAAGGAAAGGTAATGAATGTTGCCTTCGGAAGGTTTGGGAGAGCGGGTGAAAATGTAGATCTCATGTCCTTGTTTGGAAAAATGGCGGGCGAGCGCCTGGCCGATCAGCCCAGTGCCGCCGTTGATGGCGATGCGCATCTTGATTCCCCTTCCATTGGTTTATTTTATGACTTCGCTTTTGGTGTCAGAAGTTCCTGCTTATGATACGATAAAAGATAAGGGGGACAAACAATGGGAACGATTGCCGACATTGCCGCAACCGAACAAAATGCTGAACGATTTTGGATTGTCGTGCACCGTGACGGCGCACCGTCGTTGAGATTGACAGTTGATCAAGATGTATTGCTTCAATTCCGCTTGAAAAAAGGGATGGAGATCAGCGACGACCTGCTTCAACATATTGTGTATGCCGATGAGGTGAAAAAGGCGTATCAACAGGCGCTTTACTTTTTGGCGCACCGGATGCGTTCGGAGCATGAGGTCGCCGCACACTTGCGAAAAAAAGGCGCTCCGGATTCGGTGATTGATGAAGTGCTCAAAAAACTTCGCGCCGAGCGGTATGTCGATGACGAGGCGTTTGCCGCCGCTTATGTGCGCACGCAAAAAAAGACGGCGGCGAAAGGGCCGCTTCTTGTGCGCGCCGAACTGGAACGGCTCGGCGTTCCCGACCGCTTGATCGAGCAGAGTTTGGCGGAGTATACGTTGGATGAACAGATGGCCATCGCCCGCTCGCTTTACGAAAAAGCGAAAAAACAGCGCCGGGATGAATCGGCTCGCGCGTTTTTGGAACGGGTGCGGCAGCAGCTGATGCGCAAAGGATTTCCGCATGAGGTGATTGCCGCCGTTTTGGCGGATGGCGGCACTCATACTGAACAAGAAGAACGGGAGGCGCTCAGTGTTCAGGCGGAGAAAGCGCACCGCCGTTATGCGCACCACCCGCGGCCGCTTTATGAGCAAAAGATGCGCCAAGCCCTGTACCGAAAAGGATTCGCACTTGACTTGATCAATGAATGGCTGCGCATGCACGGTAATGACGAGTGATCTCGAATGAAAGGATTTGAAAAAATGGGATATATTATCAGTTTTGTTGTTAAATGTTGATCACAAAATCGTTCCAGTTCCATAAATCAAGAGATGTTCTGAGCCTTTTGCCGAGTTCCATGTGGATGAAAACGATCCATCGGGAATGCTCAAAAAGGAGGCTTGCCTATGATCAAAGGAGAACAAAAACGGTACAGCGAAATGACGAAAGAAGAACTGCAACAAGAAATCGCCATGTTGACGGAAAAGGCACGCAAGGCGGAGCAGATGGGGATGGTGAACGAATACGCCGTCTACGAGCGGAAAATCGCCATGGCGAAGGCGTATATGCTTAATCCAGCTGATTTTCATCCTGGGGAGATTTATGAAATTGAAGGGGCGCCTGGAGAGTATTTTAAAGTGCGCTATTTAAAAGGAGTGTTTGCCTGGGGATGGCGGTTGAAAGGAAACGGAGAGGAGGAGGCGCTGCCGATTTCACTGCTTCGTAAACCGAATTTGCCTCAATCATGACGGGCGGGACAAGTTCACAGTCGGACGGAAAGCGAGCCTAAAAACCTAGGGAGGGTGTCTCCCTAGGTTGTTCCGCTACGACTGCTTGCGCGTCTGCCGCTCTAAAATGATGAGGTCAAGCGTTTGCTGCGTTTCGCCGTTCACTTGCGAGTGGGCGTGTTTTGGATTGGCCCACGGCTGCTGAAACGGGTTCGAATAAAAGTTGTCATAAAATTTTTTGTGCCGATGGTGACCCATGATTGTTCACCTCGCTGCGGAATGTGCCGGGGGAGTGCGGCGAACGATGCCGCGCTCCCCCTTCATGTTAAAAGAAATCGCTTCGTTCGCCGGAGGCGCGCATCCGTTCTTGCGGGTGGGTGTTGGTCGTGCCGTCGGCCCGCTTCGAGGCGTACTCGGCCTTGGCGCGCGGTTCGCCTTCGAGCTTGTTGTTGTTTTGGTTCGGGAAGTTGTGCGCTTTGTTCCGCACGGCACATTCCCTCCTTAACGGCGTGCTCGTGTTGGATGGCCAACACGTATTTTTATTATGGGACACCCTGTAGCGCTTATGTGTGGCAATGATTGGGGCGGAGCCCATCAGCCGTTTGGAGCAAGTTCGAGCTTTTTGCGCAGTTTGCCTTCGCTGAAAATCCAGCCGGTGTATGAGCTGACAATATTGAGATCGCGGTCGAGCTGGACGACAGCGACAAACGGGTAATACCCTTTGCTTCGATAGCGTAAATCAGTAAAGCGCACTTCGTAGTAATCATCGTATTCGTTCATTTCCCAACGGTAAACCGGGGAAAAAGATAAGAAAGCGGCGATATTTTCGTCGCGTTTGGCGGCGTTCATCACCGGATGGTCGGGAAGCGCACGCTTTTGGAAGCGGTCAAGGATGATGAGCTCGCCGCGTTTGACGCGGGCGACGTAAAATTTGTCGCAGGTTGAAATGGCTAAATGCCATTCGCGCGGCCGCCATGTCGGTACGGTGATGATCTCGGTCACCCCGGCGATCGAGGCGTGCACGAGCCGTTTGATGTTGGCCTGCTGGCGGAAGCGAAGCCCATAATACGCAGCGATAAGCACGTAGACGACAAGAAACGTATAACCGGGATGGGCGCCGAGAAACAAGCCGCCGACGCCGACCAAATGAAGCCCAAAAATGACCGGATCAAACGTATGAATCACGCCAAGGGCGATCCATTTTTTTGTAAACGGACGCAACGCCTGGGTTCCGTAAGAGTTAAAAATGTCAACAAATACGTGCAAGGCGACGGCAACAAACGTCCAAAGCCAAACGCGAAGCCAATCCGTTTTCGGATAGATGGCAGCCATCACGCTGACGATGAGCAACGGCCAAAGAACGACGGCGGGAATCGAATGGGTGATGCCGCGATGGTTGCGAATATATTGGGCGTTGTTGCGCAATTTGAAAATCGTGTCGATATCCGGCGCTTGCGAGCCAGCGAGCGCGCCGATCAACACAGCGTGGGATAAGAGCGGATCATGGGCGATCGCAGGGTCAAGTGAAGCAAGACTGCCGAGCGCCACCCCCATCAAAACATGTGTGCCTGTATCCAACGTGAAGGCGCCTCCTTCTTGCAGCATCGTTGCATGTTCGGATGGAAACTGTCTGTTGTCTCTCGGCCGGAGCACATCTTTCTTTTTCATGCAACTATTAGTATGCCCCACCTTGTGTTCAGCCAATAACCGTTTGAGGCATTGGCCGAAAGGAGGCGAGAGACAAACAAGGTTATGGCTAGTGTATCATAGAGCGACAATCGTTGGCGAGAGGCGGAACGACCAATTTCACAACGATTCAAAAAAGGAAACGATTGATAGACAGTGGAGTGAGAAAAAGAAACAGGAAGCAAGCCGTTCGTCAGACGAAAAGGGAAGCGCTTCAACCAAAAACGAAAAGCGCCCCGCATGAGGCGGGACGTTTTGTTGATCATCTCGGACCGAGAAGCTCCCCACTTCAACGTCTATATAGGTGTAAGTGGGGAGCATTCCATGCTGATGGAAGATCGGTTCACCATCCGTTCTTTTGGCGGCTCATTGGTCAACTGTCCTTTTCTCTGCAAGCCGATCGATTAGCCGTCATTTCTGAACCGTTTGCCGATCGCTTTGAGAGCGGACAGGAAAAAGCGGATCGCGCGGTTGATGTCCGGGTCATTGAGCGCTTTAAGCAAATCAAACAACCCGATTTTTTTTGTTTCGGCGGAGTTTTGTTCGTACGCCTCCAGCGCGCCGGCGGCGATGTGCTCAAGCAGTTTCGCCGTTTTCTCCGGATCAAGTGAAGCAACAAGGCCAGCTATGGCGAACGCATGGTTGATCATCGTTGTCACCGGTTTTTGGTTGAGCTGGCCGACGACGATTTTCGCCACGTCTTCCCGCGCTTTTAACAAGGCGTTGGCCGCTTCGAGCAGGCCGCTTTCATGGAGCTGCTCGATGAACGCCAAGAGCTCGCGAACTGCCTCTTCACTGTCGCCGACAGCGGCTTTTAGCTTGGCCAGCGCTTCAGTTCGTTTTTCTTCCTCCGTCATTTGGCGCTTTTGAATGGTGGTAATCGGCTTAGCCACCGATCGTCACCCCCTTGTTTTCCTCGGTGAG